>CBDTWX010000395.1:0-5625 GCA_965364305.1 uncultured Thermoanaerobaculia bacterium | reverse complement strand
CCTGCGGCATAGGCAATTGCCTCACGAACGGCATCCTGGTGTTCCTGGACGAAGTTGTAGGCCGTCAGCACGACGTCGTACACACCCGCGTCAACCGCCGAACGAATCACGTTGGGCTCGTCGCTGTGGGTGGACACCCCGATGAACCGCGCCTTGCCCTGCTCCTTTGCCTTGACCAGCGCGGTCATCAGCGGCTCGAAGGTCGCCATCTCGGGGCTGTAGCAGCTGTGCAAGTAGAGAATGTCGATATAGTCCGTGCGCAGTCTTTCGAGGCTCGTCTCGAGCTGACGAAACAGGTTCTCCGGGGTTGCACCGGGTTCCCGGGCGGAGCCTTCGGAGGTGAACACGACCGGCTCACGATCGCGAGCAAGCCGCATCTTGGTCGCAATATAAACCTTGTCTCGATTGCCGGCGCTTTCGACGACCTCACCGATCACCCGCTCGCTGTTGCCTCGAAGATAGAGGTGAGCCGTGTCGAGATGGTTGAGACCGAGATCGAAGGCCTTTCGGAGAAGTTCGGGGTTGTCCGAGTTCATCACTCCAAAGCTCACCAGTGGTATTTTCAGACCGGTCTTTCCGAGCGTCCGATACACCAGCGCGTCCCCGGCCTGCTCCGTGTCCGCCACTCCGGAATCCTGAGCCAGCAGCGGGCCACCAAAACCGGCGGCCACTGCACCGCTCGCCGCGCTCCCGATGAACTGTCTCCGGTTGATACCTCGTCGCTTCATGTCAAATCCCCTTTTCCGGCCGAGCGCCCGCCCGCCTGCCTTCGCACTGGTAAGATCATTCCCTGCCTCTAACGGCACCTCGCCCCTTTTAGTTTTGCACACCGTTGCGCTGTGGCCTCCAAAGATTCTCGGTGTGTCTCCGCTCGACGGTCCCTCTTCAGGTCTGGGGCACCGGAAGCCGCCAGGTGGGCGTGTGCTGAAAAATCAGCCGGGTCTGGATGTGATCCACCTCCGGCCGGGTGGTGAAGCTGTCCAACGCGAGATCTCGAAGATGGTCGGAATCGCGAACCGCGACGTGCACCAGGAAGTCGTCACCACCGGTGACGTGAAAAACGCTCCGCACCTCCTCGAGCTCTACCACGTACTCCCTGAAGGTGTCGACCAGCTCGCGGGAGTGCTGGCGGAGCCTGACCGCGATCATCGCCTCGAGACCAACCCCCAGGGCCACCGGATCCACATCGCAGTGGTAACCCCGGATCACGCCGAGCCGCTCCAGCCGGCGGACCCGTTCCAGACAGGTGGACGGCGCGACCCCGACGAGCTGGGCGAGCCGATTGTTGGCCAGGCGGCCATTCTTTTGCAGAACCACCACAATGGCGAAGTCGATTCGGTCGAGCTGGTCCGAATTTTTCATATTTCGAAGTATATTCGATTTCTTGATTTCAGCATGACTTATAATTTAGAATTTGGGTACGAAAGGGAAATAAATAACGACAATGAGACCGAATTTCGAATTCAAGTCTCGAAACCCGTCACTCTTTGGCAGGAGGTCACCCATGAAGTACAATCTGCTCTCCGACAGCGACATTCGGGCCATCGACGCCCTCAAAGAGCACCACGGAGGTGCCGCGAAGATCAGCGCCACGATCGAGGAACGGCAAGATCATTCCGTGCGCAAACGGGTGCTCGCCAACACAGAGTTCGCGCCCCTCATGGCCGACGCCGAAGAGCTCGTCGACAGGCTTCCGAAGATCGAGGACTTCGACCTCGGGACACAGGGCATCCCGCAGCCCGATTTCGGGGTGGCGACCTCCCAGGTCTCAGGATTCCAGGGCGCACGGGTCACCCACCGCGCCATGCACCGGATGGTGGAAAGTGCCGGAACCGACGAACCCTGCTGGGTGCCGTCAGAGTTCATCTCGGTGGTGGCCCTCACCGACACCTACGTCTATTCAGGAGATCTGATGGCGACGCTGACCATGGCCGAGAATCTGATGGGTGCCTCCAAGTTCTGCTCGACAAACCTGATCGGCATCCCGATGCCGAAAGAACGCTTTGCCGGTCTCGAGGCGGTCACCGGGAAGACCTTCGAGACCCGGGACCTGGGCGACGGCATGTCCCAGATCATTCTCAAGAACATGGGCACCGCGTTCGGCAACCTCGGCGGGGTCGAGGTCGCCAACGACAACCACCTGGTCTACCTCGACGGCATCACGCGGGCGGCGCTGGAGACGGGCAACGACTTCTTCCTCAACCCCTCGTGGTCGACCATCATCGCGGCCTGTTACTACGGGCGCGACATCCCCAACCTGAGCTTCAAGGTCTCGATGCTGCTTTCGACGCAGAATCTGATGCAGTTCCGGATGCTGATGAACATCATGTCGGAGTATCTCCGCGATGATGGCACGACGCCCATCTACGAGGTCAACATCGGCAACGGCGTGTCTCCCGAAAACTTCATCAAGTGCTCCGAGGAGCTGGATCGAAGCGGGATCAAGGGGGTCAGCCTGGCCGCCCACCTGAGGATCAACCCGGATCTCGGCCTAGCCGATTTCGACTGGACCGACAACGCGTTCAGGGTACTGGAGAACGGCACGAACCTGACCTTCAAGTACGAGTCCGACGGCACGGCACGAGAGCTCGACACGATGGAGGCGTACTTCATGCCCGAGGACGAGCGGGCTCTTGTCGCCGACAAGATCGGCGATGTGATCTACTACAAGTCCCTGCGCGCATCGAAGGACGGGCGGGCGATGATGCGGCGCGGTATCCCCACCCGTTTCGGAGCCGCATCCTACCGAGGAGATGTCCCGGCCGACCCGACCCACCCCGAGATGAAGGTGGTCGGAGCTCGGTAGCGATTCAGGCGGGCACGGAGACGTATCGTACGAAGGGGGATGAGGGTGCATCGAGACTGGCGATCGAGATTCGCTGTCAACGTCAGGGACTACGAGGGCTACCCCATCGGCAAGACCATCCAGTACCTGACGGACCCGGAGATCATCTCGCTCGCCGGTGGACTCCCGTCACCCGAGGTCTTCCAGCGCAGCCAGCTGCGAGCCGCGACCGAGACGGCCTTCGATGCCGGCATCGACCGGATCATGCAGTACTCCCCCATTCCCGGAGAGGCCTCCCTGGTGGGCGCGGTGCTGCAGTTCCTCGAAAGGGACGAGATCCGGATCGAACGCGAGCACGTCGTCATAACGAGCGGCGGCCAGGGAGGCCTCGACATCGCCGGGCGGCTGTTTCTTGAACCTGGAGACACAGTGCTCGTAGATCGCCCCACCTTTGCCGGCGCGGTCGTCGCGTTTCAGATGCAGCGGCCTCGTTTCGTCGGCGCCGACATCGAGGCCGACGGATCCGACATTGACGGCATGCAAGCCCGTCTCGAGGCCCTCGCAGATACCGGTTCGCTGCCAAAGTTCATCTACGTGGTGCCCGATTTCCAGAACCCATCGGGCATCACCATGAGCCTCGCCAAGCGTGAAGGCCTGCTCGATCTCAGCTACGAGTTCGACGTGCCGATCATCGAGGACAGCCCCTACCGCGATCTCCGCTACCGGGGCGAGACCATTCCTGCCCTCTTCAGCCTCGACCAGCAGCGCGACGGCGGCCACGTGATCGGTCTCTACACCTTTTCCAAGCTCTTCTGTCCCGGGATGCGGGTCGGTTTCAACATCGGTCCGGCGGAGGTCATCACCCGGATGACCCACATCAAGGAGGGCGGCATCCTCAACACGCCCAAGTGGAACCAGGACATGTGCACCGCCTTTCTCACAGAGTGGGACCTGGACCGGCACCTCGACAGCTGTCGTACCTACTACCGAGAAAAGCTGGAGGTTTTCCTGAGCACGATGGCCGAGCACTTTCCGCCCGAAAGCGGGGTCAGGTGGACGGTTCCCGAGGGCGGGCTCTTCCTTTGGGTCACGGTGCCCGCCCACATCGACACCGCCGAGCTCTTCTTCGAGGCCATCGAGCACAAGGTGGCCTTCGTTCCCGGCGAGCAGTTCTACGGGGAAAACCCCGAGCGCAACCACATGCGAATCAACTTCTCCTTCGTCTCGAAGGAGGACCTGGCGGAGGCGGTCCGCCGACTGGCCGACTGCATCAACCCACGACTGTAAGGGAGATCTCGATGCGACTGCTATTCATCGGATTCGGAACCGTTGCCCAGGGATTGTCGGAGCTGCTGCTCGAAAAGCGGAACGAGCTCAGACAGCGACACGGCCTTGACTGGAAGGTCACCGGCATCACGGACATGTTGAAGGGCTCGGCCCACAACCCCGAAGGGCTCGATCTCGAACAGATCATGACCATCGTGGAGGACGGCCGTTCGATCTCCGACTACTCCGATGGCGGCTGCGCCTGGGATGCGCCCACCATGATCGCCAACGCCGAGGCCGACGCCATGCTCGAGGTCACCTACACCGACATCAAGAGCGGCCAGCCGGCCACCGACCACATCCGCACCGCGTTGGGCCGGGGGATGCACGTCACCACCACCAACAAGGGGCCACTCGCCCTCTTCTCCAACGAGCTCGTCGACCTGGCGAAGACCAACCACGTTCAGTTCTTTTACGAGGGGACTGTGATGGCCGGGACGCCGCTCCTCAACCTGATCCGAGAGACCCTTGCCGGGTCGGGAATCTCCGAGATGAAGGGCATCCTCAACGGCACCACGAACTACATCCTGACCCAGATGGAGGCCGGAATGGACTACGCGGCCGCCCTCCGTCAGGCCCAGGAGCTGGGCTACGCAGAAGCCGTTCCCGATGCTGACGTTTTCGGTTGGGACGCGTTGGCCAAGGTGACCATCCTCGCCAACGTGGTCTTCGGCGCGAACCTCTCCCCCGCCGACAGCCCGTGCACCGGAATCACCGACATCAGCCCCGATCAGATCGCCGCCGCGGCGGCAGACGGCAAACGCCACAAGCTGATCGGAAGAGTGTGGCGCGATGGCAGCCAGGTGCGCGCCTCGGTGGAACCGCAGCTCATCGACCTCTCCCACCCGCTGGCGGGAGTGGGCGGAGCCACCAACGCGATGACCGTCTCCACCGACACCCTGGGCGATGTGACCGTAGTTGGTCCTGGGGCCGGCCGCCGGGAGACCGGTTTCGCCCTCCTCAACGACCTCATCGCCATCAACTCGAGGAGCTGACCATGAAGATGCTGCTTGCAGGCCAGTGGGTGGACCGCGAGAAAACGATCGACGTGTGCGATCCGTTCGACGACAACCTGATCGACACCGTTCCAGCGGCCACCGCCGAAGATGTCGAGACCGCAGTTGCAACCGCGCACGCCGCACGCGCCGCGGCGCGCGCCCTGACCGCCTACGAGCGGTCGCAGATCCTCCTCGAGGCCGCCGGCATCATTGCCGAAAATCTCGAGGACTTCGCGACGACCATCGCCCGCGAGGGATCCAAGACCATCAACGAGGCGCGCGGCGAAGCCCGCCGTACGGTCAATACCCTGACCATCTCAGGCGAGGAAGCCAAGCGCCTGCTCGGCGAGACCATCCCCTTCGACAGCTTCCCGGGCGGCGAGAACCGGCGGGGCCACTTCGAACGGGTGCCCATCGGCGTGGTGGTCGCCACCACCCCCTTCAATGCCCCTCTCACCCTTGTGGCCCACAAGCTCGGGCCCGCCATCGCCGGTGGCAATACCGTCATTCTCAAAC
>CBDTWX010000394.1:0-5630 GCA_965364305.1 uncultured Thermoanaerobaculia bacterium | reverse complement strand
GTGGATCCTCCCCCACCCTGCTGGGCCTGCTGCATGGCGCCCGCGATCATCCCAGGCATCATGGCGCCGAACCCGGCGCCCAATCCGAGACCCATCCCTGCGCTTGCCGCGCCACCCTCGCCACCGGCACCACCCCCCTGGGCAGCGTCCTGCATCGCCTGCGCGGCCTTGAACTGCATGTAGGTATTCATGTCGCCGACCGCGCCCATCGCGGCCCGCTCATCCATTTTCTCCTGCACCTCGTCAGGCGGTGTGATGGAGTTGATGTAGAAATCAGTCAGATCGACTCCGTACTTGGCGAAGTCTTCGGTGACCCGTGCCTTGCCGGCTGTCCCCAACTCGTCGTAGTACTGCGGCAGATCGAAGATCGTCTTGAGCGTCTCGCCCAAGAGATCGTTGAGCCGCGAAACGATCACGTCTCGATAGAAATCCTGCAGACCGTGGGTTTCAAAAAGCCCCTGCGATCCAACCACCGTGTTGACGAAGAGCTGGCTGTCTTGAATACGATAGGCATAGGTGCCGAATGCACGAAGGCGCACCATGCCGAGCTCGGAGTCGCGAAATACCACCGGCTCGCGGGTGCCCCATTTTTGATCGATGAAGGTTCGTTTGTTGACAAAGACGACCGCCACCCGGAAGGGCGAGGTGCCGCCAAAAGGGAGCGCCAGCAGCTTGGTCAACATCGGGATGTTCTGTGTGCTCAAAGTGTGGCGACCAGGCCCGAAGACATCGAGAGCCTTGCCGTCCCGGTAGAGCACCGCCTCCTGCGCCTCGTGGACGACGAGTTGGGCGCCGAGCTTGATCTCCGCGCTGCCCTCTTGCGGAAACCGGTAGACGATCTGTTCACCGGTCGGATCGTGGTGCTCGAGCACCTCGAGTGTCTGCGCCATCACACGCCTCCCTTCTGCGTCACAAGCTCGAAGACCGTAGCCCGCTCGTCAAATTTGCGGTCCGCGCCCTGGGTTGCATCCAGCAATCGGCTCAGCATCTGATCGTCGGCGGACTCGGGCAGCTGCTCTACCTGAAGGGCGAGGTACTCCACCGTCTCTGCGAGCGCGAGATCGAAGGCGTAGAGTCGGTCGAGCTCCGCCTCCCCGATCTTGACCGCGTCGAAGAACCCGGACGAACCGTAGTCCGCGTGTCGGATGCGGTTGGCCAGTCGGTCGAGTCCTTTTTCGATGCTGGCTGCGAGATCGAGTCCGTCGAGACGGCCGCTCCGCGTCCACTCGCGGATCTTCCCGTTCATCGCGAACCTCGCCCGGTCGACCTCATTGGCCAACCAATCGCGCTGCAGCTTGTCGACCTCGCGGCGAAGCTCGCGCTCGAGGTAACCCCTGAATCCGGGAATCTTCGCTCCGAGCTGCTCGAGGATGTTGCGGCGCTCGCGCGCCCTTTCGAGTCCATCGTTCATTTCAAGCCTCCTAGTTCCGCCAATGAGGAAGTTTTTGCCTCTGATCCTTGGAAGTGTTACCAAAAAGAGACATCGAGACACACTGCTGTGCCACAAGGGCACGGTTGCCCGGCTCGCGGTTGCCCGAGACCGGGCACGAAAATTGCGTATGAATAGATCGCCATGTTGTTATCGGCCCTTTATCCCTGCTCGTTTCGCTACGAGGGAGCCCGGAAGGCTTCGAGGGCCGTCGGCATGCCCACCTTGTACGGGCGGTTCTGCTGCCTCCAGCCAGTATCTGCCTACCTATAATACCCACCATTATACCCACCTTTTCGAGGCTGTCTCCGGGGTCCAGGGAACCCCGGGGCGGCTCCTCATCTATCGGAGATTTCGGAACGCGGAGCTCGGCGTTCAAATACTCCACGCACGGCTCAAAAACTCGAGAGGTCACTATCACATGACGCCCTCATCGATACTTACGTCCCGAAATGGGGTCGATTCCGCCGTGTGCGGTAAAATGCCCCTGAGATGTCGAAAAAACCTCGCAAGAAGAAGAAAAAGCAACAGGCGGCCACTCAGCCTCGGACCGCCAGGGTGAAGAAGAACACGAAGTACTCCCCCGGCGAGATCGCCATGGCGGTCCTCGGTGCTGCGCTCGTGATCATGGTCGCGGTCATCATCATCACGTCGATATTCGAGTAAGCCCCCCACCCAGCCCGCCCGATACTCGATACTCGGAGCTCGATGCTCGATGCTGGATCCGCCCATCGGTCTCCGTGCCCGTCTCCGTCTCCGTCTCCGTACCCGATGCTCGATGCGCCCAAACCGGAAAGAGCTTCTCGCTTCGACGTGCAGGGTGCCACCCTTCGCATTGTTCGATTCGGTCGCTTCTGAATATGGAAACGCGCCTCAGGCGAACAATGCGAAGAGTGGCACTGGAGTCACGGAGTCGTCGACGCCTCTTCGCGCGTTCCTCTTCGGCGAGGTGATCAAAGGAGCTACGAGGCCTCGCAGCGACCACACGTAGCTACCGATGACGCTGTCACCACCTTCCGGGTGGGCGGGCGGCTGTCCTACCTCTTTTTGCCGTGCCCGGGGGCCGTGCCGGCCAGCGCGGCCTTCCGGTAGTCCTTGTTCATCCGCGCGATCCCTGAGATCGAGATCTCCTTGGGACACACCGCCTCGCAGGAGCGAAAATTGGTGCAGGCACCAAAAGCCTCGCGTTCCATGGCCGCAACCATCTCGAGAGCCCTCTTTTTCCGCTCGGGCTGGCCCTGCGGGAGCAAACCGAGATGAGAGATTTTTGCTCCCACAAAAAGCATCGCCGCACCGTTGGGGCACGAGGCCACGCAGGCCCCGCAACCGATGCACTCGGCAAAGTCCATGGCGTGTTCGACGGTCTCCGTCTGAATTGGAATCGCATTGGCGTCAGGGGCACTGCCCGTTCGAATGGTGATGAAACCACCGGCATGCATGATGCGGTCGAAGGCCGATCGATCGACCATCAGGTCCCTGATGATGGGGAACGCTTTGGCCCGCCACGGTTCGATGGTGATCTCGTCGCCGTCCGAGAAATGCCGCATGTGGAGCTGGCACACCGTGCTGCCCTTCTGGTGACCATGCGCGACGCCGTTGATCACGAATCCGCACGAGCCGCAGATGCCCTCCCGGCAGTCGTGTTCGAAGGCCACGGGCTCCTGCCCGCTTGCGATCAAATCCTGATTGAGGACGTCGAGCATCTCGAGAAACGACATGTGGGTGCTGACATCCTCGAGCTCGTAGGTCTCGAAGCCACCCTTGTCGTCCGCTTTCTTCTGCCTCCAGATATGCAGGGTCAGCTTCATTTGTAACTCCTCTGCGAAGGTTGCACGGTCTCGAACTCGAGCTCCTCGGTATGGGCCTCAGGCACCTCGTCCTCGCCCTTGTACTCCCACACCGTTACGTTGGTGCAGTTTTCGTCGTCGCGCAGCGCTTCGCCTTCCTCGGTCTGATACTCCTCGCGGAAATGCCCACCGCAGGACTCGTTGCGCTGACGGGCGTCGCGGCACATCAGCTCGGCGAGCTCAAGGAGGTCCGCCACCCGGCCCGCCTTTTCGAGCTCCTGGTTGAGGTTTTCACCGTCACCAGGGACACGAACATCGGACCAGAACTCGGCCTTGAGCTCCCGAATCTTGTCGATCGCGCCGGTGAGGCCTTTCTCGGTGCGCGACATGCCGCACTCGTCGAGCATGAGCATGCCGAGCTCGCGGTGCAGCGAGTCCACCGATCGCGAGCCATTGATCGAGAGCAGCTTCTGGGTCCGTTCTCTGATCCCGTCCTCGGCCTCGCGGCACACCTCGTTGTCGGTCGTCACATCCTCGAGCTTCGCCCCGGCCAAATACTCGCCAAGCGTGTAGGGAATCACGAAGTAACCGTCGGCCAGGCCCTGCATGAGGGCCGATGCGCCGAGCCGGTTGGCTCCGTGATCCGAGAAGTTGGCCTCGCCGAGCACGAAGAGCCCCGGGATGTTGCTCATCAGGTAGTAATCCACCCAAAGCCCGCCCATCGTGTAGTGCGGCGCCGGATAGATGCGCATCGGCACCTTGTAAGGGTTCTCACCGGTGATCATCTCGTACATGTCGAAGAGGTTGCCGTAACGCGCCCTGATCACGTCCTCACCGAGTCGGTTGATGGCCTCCTCGAAATCGAGATAGACGCCCCGCTTTGACGACCCGATGCCCCGGCCCTCGTCGCAGACTTTCTTGGCGTTGCGCGAGGCGACGTCGCGCGGCACAAGGTTGCCGAACGAGGGGTAGATCCGCTCGAGGTAATAATCGCGCTCGTCCTCTGGGATGTCGTTGGGCTCGCGCTCGTCGCCGATCGCCTTGGGCACCCACACGCGGCCGTCGTTGCGCAGCGACTCGCTCATCAAGGTCAGCTTCGACTGGTAGTCGCCCGACTGCGGGATGCAGGTCGGGTGGATCTGCGTGTAGCACGGGTTCGCGAAGCCGGCGCCGCGCCGCGCGGCTCGCCACGTCGCGGTGACGTTGCAGTACTTCGCGTTCGTCGAGAGGAAGAAGACGTTCGAGTACCCGCCGGTCGCGAGCACGACCGCATCGGCCGTGAACGACTGGATCGTCCCGGAGACCATGTCCCGCGTGACGATGCCTCGAGCGACCTCGTCCACGATGATCACGTCCATCATCTCGTGGCGCGTGGACATCTCGACGGTGCCGTCGTGGATCTGACGCTCGAGCGCCTGGTATGCGCCGAGAAGGAGCTGCTGACCGGTCTGGCCGCGCGCGTAGAAGGTCCGTGACACCTGCGCGCCACCGAAGGAGCGGTTCGCCAGCAGGCCGCCGTATTCACGCGCGAAGGGCACACCCTGCGCCACGGCCTGGTCGATGATGTTCACGCTCAGCTGCGCCAGGCGATACACGTTCGCCTCACGAGAGCGGAAGTCGCCTCCTTTCACCGTGTCGTAGAAGAGGCGGAAGACCGCGTCGCCGTCGCCCTGGTAGTTCTTGGCGGCGTTGATACCGCCCTGCGCGGCGATGGAGTGCGCCCGGCGCGGCGAGTCGTGGTACGTGAAGACCTTCACGTTGTACCCGAGCTCGCTCATCGTCGCCGCCGCGGACGCACCGGCCAGGCCGGTCCCCACGATGATGACGTCGTATTTACGCTTGTTTGCCGGATTCACCAGCTTCATGTCGAAGCGGTGCTTGTCCCATTTGTCGGCGATGGGGCCGGACGGGATGTTGCCGTTCAGTTCCACGAGTGGATGGACCTTTTCTCGGCGCGGCCGAGACCGCTAGGAGACGACGCCGGCCAGCACCAGCGTCGGGGGCGTGAGGAAGCCCCCGAAGACAACGAGTGCGAAACCGACCGCGAAGGGTCGCCGCAGATGGTTGTACTTCGGGTGGCTGAGACCGAGGGTCTGAAAGAAGCTCCAGACGCCATGGTAGAGGTGGAAACAGAGCGCGAGCTGGGCGATGAAGTACACGCCGTAGATCAGCGGGCTCTGGAAGGCACTCACGTAGTTCTGATGGACCGCCCCGTAGACGAACGACGAGTGGGCCTGGCCGGTCGTGAAGTGCAGGATGTGGTAGATGATGAAGAGGAGGAGGATCACGCCGCCCCAGCGCATGGTCCGAGAGGCGTACGACAGGCTCAGGTTGTCCTCCTTCGCGTACCCGGCGGGGCGAGCGGCCCGGCTGAGCCGTGTGAGCTGGACCGCCGCCATGATGTGGACACCCAC
>CBDTWX010000393.1:0-5630 GCA_965364305.1 uncultured Thermoanaerobaculia bacterium | reverse complement strand
AAACCCCCGCCGGCATAAAGGGCAGGCCCGCTGCCGTCGTCAAACACGGCAAGGCTGAGGACTGGGCCGTCAGTTCCGTTGCCGAAGGGACCGCCCAGTTCGGACCACGATGAACCGTCCCATTTCGCGATGTTATACGCCGCCACCCCACCGGCCGAGCTGAAGGCTCCGGCGGCATACAGCGCGGTTCCCCCGCCCTTTCCGTCGTCGTAGACCTCGAGGTCCCGCACCCAAAAACGGCCAGGACCGCCGACTCCCGTCGCGAACGGGCCGTCGAGGCCCGTCCAGGCCGTACCGCTCCATTTCGCGACACCGTTGACGAGATCTCCAGCCGCTGCGGCGAACGCCCCGCCGGCGTAGAGCGCCGGGCCGCTGCCGTCATCAAACACCTCGAATGTACTCGTCGAGTTATTGAGCCCGGCACCGATGAGACCGATCACCGGGAACCAGTCAGCGCCGGTCCAGGCTGCAACGCCGCTGACCTCCTTGCCGCCCGCGCTGCTCAGAGCTCCGCCGGCGTACAGCACCGAGCCGTTTCCCGCATCGAACGTGGCCCACGCGGCGACGAAGTTGCTGGTTCCGTTGCCCGTGGGTCCACTCAGGGCCGACCATGTCTCGCCATCCCAGACGGCGACGTGGTTGGCCTCGACGCCTCCGATGGTCGTGAACTCGCCCCCCACAAAGAGGCTCGCGCCGCTGCCGTCGTCGTGAACTGCCATGGAGATGATGGACCCATCGACGGTCGGGTCCAAGAGCGACCACTCCGTGCCATCCCACCGCTGAATATCGGCTCCGTTCGTCGCGTAGAGTTTCGCGCCTCCGCCATCGTCGTACACGGTCGTTGCGTACACCGCCCACTCCACTCCAGTCAGCGACGAGTCGCTGAGCGGTGACCAGAGCCCATCCCACCGCACGAGGTTATTGACCGTCATGCCGTCAGCCTCGCCGAAACGACCTCCCACGAAGATCGCCTCACCGGCACCGTCGTTCCACACCTCGAGAGATCTGACCGAGCAGGTCGAGAGCCCGGTCTGACCTGGACCGACAAGTGACGACCAGGATCCCCCAGATTCCCACCTGGCGATGCCCTTTACCTGCGATCCGTCGACCTGGCAGAACTGGCCACCCACATAGAGTGCCGGACCGCTTCCATCGTCGTAGACCGCCAGTGCCCAGACCGAGCCATCGACACCTGGTTGCGCCGGGCTTCCGAGGGCCGACCACGAGCTGCCATCCCATTTTGCAATATTGTTGACCGTGACGCCGCCGGCCGTTTCGAACCTGCCGCCGACATAGAGTGCGTCGCCTGTCCCGTCGTTGAAAACTGCGAGGGCGCGGACCTCTTCACCTACCTCAACGGCGACACCCTGATTCGGAGCGACACCGAGGGCGGACCACGCGATCCCGTCCCATTTGGCCACGTTATTCACGCGGTGTCCTGCTGCCGCCAGGAATCGGCCTCCGGCATAGAGCGCCGGGCCGCTCCCGTCGTCGAAGACCGCCAGGGCGAGAACAGGGCCGGTGAGGGCGTTGGTCTCGAATCCCCGCTGCCACGAGCAGTCCGGGTTGCCAGGTAGAACGTCACCCCCATACACCGGGACGGCCAAGAACATCAGCAGCGCGGCGCAGCAAGCGACGACCGGGTCAGATACGTAGTTCCGCGCCGAGAGGCGAATCGGTGTGCCGGGCTCGATTCCGCTCATAGTGTCTCTCCTTGCTTCAGGGGTGACCGGAATTGGTCAGCTGTCCCCCTCTCTCAGCTCCTGTTATCTTCGCGCGCGCTGCCTCTACTGCACCGCCATGCTCCAGACCGTCAGATCTCCCGATTCGAATCCATCCGAAAAGACTGCGGGGACCTCGAAGGTCACGTTGAACAGATCGCCGGTATCCTCGGCTCGGGTTCCTCCCCCGACCGGGTAGTCGTCGGCCGTCGTGTCTTCAATCGTGCCTGGGAGGCCCAGCTGGATAGCGGCGCTCTCCGGAGGAGCCGGCCCAACCGTTGGCAGCTGTCGTTGGACCGTCGCCGCGAGAGGCGCTTCCAGCCGAATGAAGGCGGATTGGAGCTGGCCGGTACCCGTGCCGCTGAACCCCATCGTTCGCGTCAATCCGAAGGGGATGGTGTGGGTCGCCGGCAGGGAGATGAGGGGAATTGCCGGAACGGAGAGATCCCCGTAGGACCCGACCGTCGAGACGTCGAACCCGACGAAAGGCGTCCACCCGCCGAAGCTGAAGGTCTCCGGAAGAGATCCGTCCGGGATATGCGAGCTCCTTGCCGTGAGCTCGCCGGAGAGCTCGGCCGTGATCGGAACACGCCACTCCAGCCCTGGAGGCGCGAGGACGTCGAACCGCACCATGTAGCTCGCATCGAACGGTGTCGTTTCGGTTGTATCGATTCCGCCGGCGGGCAGATGGGCGGTCACGACGGCGGCCCAGCGGGCGGCAAAGTCGTAGCTGCCGCGCTCGAGGCTCGACGGGACGAACTCGAAGCGTGCCCGGCTTTCGTTCGTTGGCGTGGCCGTGGATGGAGCACTGTCCTCCTCCAGCCGAACATTGATGAGCGCCGGGATCCGGTGTTCGACGGCCCCGATGTCGCACGCAGCGCCTCCGACTCCATCGCCGTCGAACGGTCGGGAGAAACCGCGCTGATCCTCGTTCAGGCACCCGACCGCTCCAAACCCCACGGCGTCGATGAGCGGGCTGCCCGGCATCGGATAACGGGTCGGCGTGTGGCCGCCGTTGAAGGCGAGACGTCCGAGCAGGGGATCTGTCATCGGGAGGTTGCCCGGGCCGGTGAATCCGCAGCTCGGATCGTCCACCAGACTGTGGGATCCGGCCTCGCCCAACACCCGGTCGCAGGCGCCGTCGTGGTTCCAAGCAATAACGGTGGCGGTCACCGACACGCTGCCCCCGGCGTACAGGGCGGGTGTCGGCGGCGCCCCCATCGTTCGCCCGTTACCGGTGATGGTAGAGACACTGAGAGAAAGGGTTGCCGCGTCGTTGTAGATCGCGGCGCCTTCGCCGGCAAAATTCTCGTGCAGCGTCAGGTTACGCAGGATCGCCTCGGTCGAGGCGCCGAGAATCTGGAAGGCACCACCCAACCATGTCCCCACTCCGGTGGCCCAGTTCCGCTCGAAGGTGCTGTTTTCTGCCAGCAGGAATGCGCCCTCGCGGACGGCAACGGCGCCTCCCCCGCCCTCGGCGATGTTGCCGTGAACAAAGCTGTCGCTGATGACCACGGTCGCGTCGCCGATCCCGGTCACGGCGCCTCCGCTGAGAGAAGAGTGATTTCCCCGCACGATCGACCTTTTGATGAAGAGCTTTCCGGACGTTCCAACAAGGATTGCGCCCCCTTCCCCGCTGAGGGATGAGTTGTCCTCTACGAGGCTGTCCGCGATGGTCGCATTCCCCAGAGTGTAGAGAGCACCCGGACCGTCGCCGGCGGCCTGGTTGTTGTGGAGAGTGCTGTGAGCAACAAACAACAGACCACCGAGGATGCGGACCGCACCATCGACGGTTTTGCCGTCCCGCACCACACAGTGTTTGAGAGAAGTCAGATGGCTGCCTTCGGCCAGAATGGCCGGGGCGCCGGTGAGAGTGAGGCCCTCGATCGTGAAGGATTGCCGGGCGGTGACACCCGCCCCGAAGCGGAATCCCCGACCGCTCCGGAAATCGATCCATAGCAGATGCGCTCCCGGGCCGCGGATGATCAGCGTCTCGGCGATGTCGGGGAGGGGACCAACGTCCGGGTGGTCGACCCCAGGGTCGAGGACGCCGCGCACGGCCTCTGCAAACTCGATCTCATCCGCCCCCGGCGTCGCCTCGGCATCAAGGATCGCCTGTCGCAGCGACCCAGGTCCGGTCGCGGCCTTTGTGGTCACCGTAAAGGTCGCCGGCTCGACGACAGCCGGGCCGGCCACGAGGCTCACCACGAGGAATCGCCTCAACCAGGTACGAAGCGCGGTTAAGGATGAGCGACGTTGCAGGCATCGGAAATGACTCATGTTCCAAGGGTGGGGCCTGGAGCTCCCCGAGTCCATGAACTGAGCCTGAAACCTTTCTAAACCTGCAAACTCTTCTTTAGGAATGACTTAGGTCGATTCCTTTCGCAGCCGCCGCGCTCGATCCGTCCGCATCCAGGCGGTGAGTCGCGGGGCCGACGGTTTTCACGACGGTGACGGAAGGGTCATGGCGGAGTCAACTCGCGGAGCCAGCCAACCTCCCCTCACGGGAGTGGGATCTCACGTGATCTCTTGACCACAGAGGCCATGGGCCCTGCATCCCATAGGCATGCGACGGTATCGCGTGATATCCTCCCGGCGAGTTCCTCAGGGGAGAATCGCGGTGACGAATTGCACATTGGGAGCGCCGCGTGCGATACGGGAGGGGTCATGAAACTGCTGAAGAAGATCCTGATCGCCATCATAGCCATTGTCGCGTTGATCGTCGTCATCGGGTTCATGCTGCCAAAGACCCGGCATCTCGAGCGCTCCGTCGTCATCGATGCCCCACCCTGCGTGGTCTTTGCAAAAGTCAACGGCTTCCGATCGTTCAACGACTGGTCGCCTTTTGTCGCTGTCATGCCGGATGCGGAGTACGAGTTCACTGGTCCCGATTTCGGTATCGGTGCAAAAATGATCTGGAAGGTCGCCGAGCCCGAGCCGGAGGTGGGAAGCCAAACCGTCATCGCCAGCACACCGTACGAAAGGGTGGATGTAGAACTCGACCTCGGCGCCCAGGGCCTCGCGCAATCGACGTACCTCGTGCAGCCCGAAGGAGACGGAACGCGGCTCACCTGGGCCTTCGATACCGACTTCGGCCTCGACATCCTCGGGCGCTATTTCGGCTTGATTCTGGACCGCCAACTCGGTCCGCTCTATGCGCAGGGGTTGGCCAATCTCAAACGAATCGCCGAGGATCTGCCGAAGATCGACTGGTCGGATATCGAGATCGGCATCACCAATGTGCCGTCGAGAACGATCGCCTACACCACCGGGAGCTCCGGACGAGAACCCGCTGACGTTGCCGCCGCTCTCGGAGCCGCCTACGGACGGGTCGCCGTGTATGTCACCGCCAACGGCCTACAGCTCGATGGGCAGCCGATCGCCATCACCAACTATTGGGACGAACGCGGTTATGGGTTCGACGCCGGTATTCCGGTCAGCGGCACACCGACCAGGGGCGCCGGCCCGGATTCACCCGTGCGAATGGGTGAGACCTACGGCGGCCGCGTCGTGCGCGCGGTCAACGTGGGACCGTACGCGGGTCTTCAGGAAACCTACGAGAAGGTCGCCGCTTTCATGGAAGTCCACGAGTTGGTATCCAACGGTCGCAGCTGGG
Source organism: uncultured Thermoanaerobaculia bacterium (assembly GCA_965364305.1). Lineage (GTDB taxonomy): Bacteria > Acidobacteriota > Thermoanaerobaculia > Thermoanaerobaculales > Sulfomarinibacteraceae > Sulfomarinibacter. Next base: position 293 of record CBDTWX010000393.1, on the reverse strand, counting down.
ACCTCTTTGTCAGCGATCCCGGGAACACGCCCGAGGACGAGCTGATCACAGAGGTACACTTCCCGGTGAAGTAGCGACGAAGCTGTGTGAATTCGGCTCAGCAATCAACGCCCCAAAGAGCGACAGCAGACAAAAGCCCGAGGCGGCTTCCTGAAATCACTCCAGAAACAACTCAGGAATACATATGGACCAAATGAGGGTGATCCTGCTAGTATAAGAAAAATTAAATCCTCTAATAAGAAAGATGACGATGACGAAAAAGGTAAAAAAAGTAGCAATGGTGGCAACCGGCG
>CBDTWX010000392.1:0-5637 GCA_965364305.1 uncultured Thermoanaerobaculia bacterium | reverse complement strand
GGCAGAGGTCAGGGTGGATGGCGAGGTGGTGGGCAGGGTCGGTCTCGGCCTGCTCGTCCTGGTCGGCCTGGAACGCGGCGATGGCGAGGAGCATGTCGAGCGCGCCGCTGCACGGGTTGCGGGCGAGTCTATTGGCCGGGAAGCCATGGTGAGCGACTGCTCGAACGGATGCGGGCGGTCGTCTCCCGGACCGGCAATTGAAGATCTGGCGGCCGGGTTGCACAACGGTTCTGAAGGTCCGGGCGCGTCAACCACCGCGGCGAGTACAATGCCACCATGACGGCAGATCGTTTTGACGCCCTCGAGGAACTCGAAGAAACCCTGGGCTACAGATTTCGAGACCGCGAGATATTGGATCGCGCCATGCGTCACGGCTCCGCCTCGGTGGCGCAGGCGGTGGGCTCGTATCAGCGGCTCGAGTTCCTCGGCGACGCGGTCCTCGACCACGCCATCGCGCAGCTCCTCTTCGATCGATTCCCGGAGGACGACGAGGGCCTCCTGACCCGCAAGCGGGCCCATCTCGTTCGTTCGGCGAAGCTCGCCGAAAGGGCGGCGCTGCTCGGCCTCGACGGGTGGGCCCAGGTCGGGACGAGCGAGGAGCTGTCCCGCGGTCGCGAGCGATCGGCGTTGCTCGAGGATCTCTTCGAGGCGGTGGTGGGAGCGATCGCAATCGACGGCGGGTGGGAGGCCGCGTTCGACTTTGTGTGCAGCCATTTCGCCGACGATCTCGACAATCTCGACAAGCGGACGCTCGCCCTCGCCGACCCCAAGTCATCGCTGCAGATGGTTGCGCAGGGTCGCGGGCTGCCCCTGCCCGAGTACCGTGAGGTCGGGGCGATCGGAGACGACCACCGCCCGCGATGGACCTTTGCGGTGATTTGGGATGGTGAGGAGATTGCCCGCGGGGAGGGTGTGAGCAAGCGAAAGGCCCAGCAACGGGCCGCCCGCCGGGCGCTCGTGCGTCTCGGTCTCGTGCCGGAGAAGTAGCCGGCGCTGAATTCGGAAATCGGAATGCCGCCCGCCCACAACCACGCCAATTTTGAGTTTTGAATTCCCGCCCACCTGCCCCCACCTTTCGACTCTCGCTCCTCAGCTCGCCCTCCTACCCACAGATTCCTCGACTCGGCCACAGGCCTCGCTCGGAATGACACCGGAAATGTCATCCCGACCGGCGGAGCGAGTGCCTCCACGTGTCATCCCGACCGGCGGAGCGAGTGCCTCCACGTGTCATCCCGACCGAGGGAGCGAAGCGACCGAGCGGAGGGATCTGTGGGCAAGGTTGGGCGGGCGGAAAACTCGAAATTCGAAATTCGAAATCCCCGGGGTGGGTGGGCGGGAATTCAAAACTCATAATTCAAAATTCAAAATTCATCGCTGGCTCCGGCGCAGAATGAGCCCTGCCCTCCGAACGAGGTAGGATGACGACGTGACGGATACCCACCCCCTCCTGGAACGCGCCCGCGAGGCCCCCGAGAAACCAGGCGTCTATCGCTTTCAGGACAAGAACGGCAAGGACCTCTACGTCGGAAAGGCGAGGGACCTCCGGCGAAGAGTTCTCTCGTACTTCGGAAGGCACGACCTCGCGGAGCGAACGCAGAACATGCTCGCCAGGGCCCGCCGTCTCGATTTCACAGTCACCGCCAGCGAGGCCGAGGCGTTCATTCTCGAGAACAACCTCATCAAGAGGCTCCGCCCTCGGTTCAACGTCCACCTCAGGGACGACAAGACCTATCCATACCTCAAGCTCACCATCGGGGAGGCCTGGCCGCGGGTCGAGCTCACGCGGCGCGTCAAAGACGACGGCCACGCCTACTTCGGGCCCTTCATGGGACAGCACATGGCGCGCCGGCTGATGGAGCTGGCGCGCACCAACTTCCAGGTGCGGACGTGCCAGATCGAGATCGACGGCAACCTGCCGCGGCCCTGCCTCTACTACCACATGCGGGCCTGCCTCGGCCCCTGCGTCGACGGGCTCACCGACGCCGATTCCTATGCCGGGGCGGTCGAGGAGATCCGACTCTTCCTCGACGGCAAGCACCGCGAGCTGCTGCCGCGGCTGGAGGCGAGCATGTGGGCGGCCTCCGAGCGCGAGGACTTCGAGCTCGCCGTCCGCTACCGGGACCTCATCGCCATCGTCAAGCGGCTCGGCGAGAAGCAGGATGTCGAGCAACCCGGACACGGCGACACCGATGCGGTGGCGGCGTGGGCCGACGGCGAGCACGCCTCGGTGTGCCTCCTCCCGTACCGGGCCGGGCGCCTGGTAGACAAGCGCGAGTTTCACTTCGAGGGCGTCGGCGAGGTCGCGGTGTCGGACCTCGTGATCACCTTTCTCGCCCAGTACTACGAGGCCAACCCCTCGGTCCCTCGGCGGGTCGACGCGGCGCAGGACCTCGACGACGACGACCGGCAGATGTTGACGGCGTATCTCCGCCACATCCGCGGGCACGCGGTGGATGTGGCAACGCCGCGGCGGGGCCCCCGCGTTCGGCAGGCGCAGCTCGCGCTGGACAACGCCCGCGCCGCCTTCAACCTCCGCTTCCGGGCGCCTCGCTCGCAGGCCCAGCACCTCGTCCGCAGGCTGGGCGACGCGCTCGGCCAGCCGGGGCCGGTGAGCCACATCGAGTGCTTCGACATTTCACACTCGGGCGGGAAGGAAACCACCGCGTCCTGCGTCGTCTGGCAGGACGGCCGGATGAACAAGCGGCAGTACCGCAGCTTCCACATCCGCGAGGTCGACGGCGTCGATGACTTCGCCTCGATCGCCGAAGCGGTGACGCGCCGCTACCGCCGGCTGCGCGACGAGCAGAAGCCCATGCCCGACCTGGTGCTGATCGACGGCGGCGTCGGCCAGCTCAACGCCGCCATGGCCGCCCTCGACTCGCTCGAGCTCGATCTCCCGCTGGCGGCGATCGCCAAGCGGGAGGAGCTCATCTGGCTGCCGTCGGCAGCGGAACCGCTGCAGCTCGATCGATCAGATCCGGCCCACCTTGTCCTGCGCGAGGTCCGGGACGAGGCCCACCGCTTCGCGATCAGCCGCCACCGATCACGGCGCAGCAAGCGAACCCTCTCGTCGCAGCTCCTCGCCCTGCCGGGGATCGGTCCGGGACGCACCCGCGCCCTGCTCAACCGGTTCGGCTCGGTGCGCGGCGTCCAGCAGGCCTCGGTCGACGAGCTCCAGCGGGCCCTCGGCCCACGCCTCGGCCGCCACGTGTGGAACCACCTTCACGCGGGGGAGCCGTCAGCCGAGGAGCCGCCAGCCAAAGGCTGACAGCTCCTGAATTCGGAATTCGGAATTCGGAATTCGGAATTATGAATCCCCACCCGGCCGCCCTACAATTCGGGACTCATTGTGGCGCGGGCGTCCCGCCCGCGATTCGGCGACTCCGTGGTGCCAACGCGGACTTGACCGACTTCATGTTCTGTCCATGAGTCACCGCCGCAAGCGGCGTGGGAGTGCTCGGAATGACACCGGTCATGTCATCCCGACCAAAGGAGCGAGCGCCTCCACGTGTCATCCCGACCGAGGGAGCATTGCGACCGAGCGGAGGGATCTATGGGTCGGGGTTCGAGGGTGGATTGAGAATCTAGTATCGAGTTTCCAGCATCGGGGGCGGGCGGGCGGCATATCCGAAATCTGAAATTCGAAATCCTTGGGGGCGAGCGGCCTTCCTCATTCCTAATTCCTCATTCTCTTCTTGGGCGGGCAGAGAGAGTCGCCCGAAAGGGCGACCACAGCGCGCCCGCTGTGACCAGCCCATAGATTCCTCGACTCGGCCAAAGGCCTCGCTCGGAATGACAGCTTTTTCGGTGTCATCCCGACCGGAGGAGCATGGCGACAGAGCGGAGGGATCCGTGGGTTGGGGTGGGTGGGAATTCAAAATTCAAAATTCAAAATTCAAAATTGACGAGGGTTGGCGGGCGGCATTCCTCATTCCTAATTCTCCTCCGTGATGGTAGTTTTGCGCCGTATGTTCGTATCCGAGACCTTCACCAGCATCCAGGGCGAGGGGATGCTTGCCGGCGTGCCCTCGTTCTTCATCCGCACCTCGGGCTGCAACCTGCGTTGCCGGTGGTGCGACACGCCCTACACCTCGTGGGCGCCCGAGGGTGAGAGGCGACCGGTGGATGAGCTGCTGTCGGAGGCGTCGGCGTCGAATGTCCGCCACGTCGTGGTTACCGGAGGCGAGCCTCTACTGCAGCGGGAGATCGGTCACCTCACGAGTGGTCTGGCGGCGGCCGGGATGCACGTGACCGTCGAGACCGCGGGCACCGTCGATCCGCCCTTTCAATGCGACCTCCTCTCGCTCTCCCCGAAAACTGCCAACTCCGATCCAGAGGGTGACCTCCGCGCGCGTCACCGGCAGCTGCGGCGCGACCGCAACCCCCTGCGGGGGCTTCTCGGGCGATTTCCCGAGCACCAGCTGAAGTTCGTCGTCGAAGGTCCCGACGATATGTCGGAGATCCTCACGCTTCTGGCGGATTTGGGTGACGTCGAACCGTCCAGGGTGTTGCTCATGGCGCAGGGGCGAAGCGCCGACGAGGTCGCCGGGCGCGCGCCGGCGGTCGCGGCCTTGTGTCTGGAGCATGGCTTTCGCTACACTCCCCGCCTGCATCTGGACCTCTTCGGAGGCGGCCGGGGAGTTTGAATGAGTTTTTTCAGGATCGCCAAGACATTCGAGGTGGAGTACGGACACCGGTTGAGCAAGCACCCCGAGAAGTGCCGGTTTCCCCATGGCCACAGCCTGCGGATCGAGGTCGTGGTGAGGGGGCGGGAGCTCAACGACAACGACATGGTCTGCGACTACAAGGCGCTCAAGATGTTGGTCGTCGAGGTGGTGGATCGGCTCGACCACGCGATGGCGCTCAACTCCGAGGATCCTCAGCTCGAAGGTCTGGCGGCGATCGGTGAGAGAGTTCTTCTCTTCGAGAATTGCGATCCGACGACCGAGGTGTTGGCGCGGTGGATCTTCGATCAGTTGGCGGAACGCCTCGCCGCCGACGGTGCCGTGACATCGTCGAGCGGAGCGAGCTACGAGATACCCGAAGGCCTCGAGCTGGAGCGCGTTCGGGTGTGGGAGACCAGGTCGTCGTGGGGAGAGTACGTGGGGTTGGAATGAGGCATTAGGAATGAGGAATGAGGAATTCCCGCCCGCCCGGCCAAATTCGGAATTCGGAATTCGGAACGCCGCCCGCCCGAGGAAATTTCGGATTTCGGATTTCGAATTTCGAATTTTCCGCCCGCCCGCCCCTGCCCATAGATCCCTCCGCTCGGTCGCTTCGCTTCCTCGGTCGGGATGACAACCGGAGGCGCTCACTCCTCCGATCGGGATGACAAGTGGAGGCGCTCACTCCTCCGATCGGGATGACAACCGGAGGCGCTCACTCCTCCGATCGGGATGACAAGAGGAGGGCTTCGCTCCCTCGGTCGGGATGACAGGTGGAAGCGCTCGCTCCCCCGGTTGGGATGACGTTTCCGGTGTCATTCCGAGCGAGGCCTATGGCCGAGTCGAGGAATCTATGGGGTGGTCACAGCGGGCGCGCTGTGGTCGCCCTTTCGGGTGACTCTCTTTACCCGCCCCGCATGCTTGTCCTGAGCGAGCATGGCGTCGCGAATGGATCCCCCGTCGGCTCCTCTGG
>CBDTWX010000391.1:0-5640 GCA_965364305.1 uncultured Thermoanaerobaculia bacterium | reverse complement strand
GGGCACGTCACCTCGAACCTTTCGCTTCGAACGCTGGTGAGAAGTACGGGCTAGCCCGCATATCTCACCGGTAGGCAAAAAAGAGGCTCCAATCTTGGTGTAAAATACTGTTGTCGAAGACAGTTACACCGAAGAAAGGAGCCCGGATCTTGCCTACACAGTGTATTCCCGAGCAGCTGGAGTTTCAAGGCCTTGGACCGCGCAAGGTGGTGACCGATTTCAGTGGAGGAAGGATCACATCCGACGCGGGTGGTCTTTTGCTTCGAGAGGTCGAGAAGGGTACGGGAATCCTCCGGGGGTTTGCGGATTGCTTTGTTGACCATCGGGCCGAGGAGCTCGTCGAGCACAGCTTGCTCGAGTTGGTGTCGCAGAGGGTGTATGGAATCGCGCTTGGCTACGAGGACATCAATGACCATGACGAGCTTCGCCGGGACGCACTGCTGGCGACGCTGGTTGGCAAGACCGATCCGACCGGGGCGGAAAGGATTCGCGACAGGGATCGGGGTTTCCCGCTGGCGGGGAAGAGCACGATCAACCGGCTCGAGCTCGCACCTACCGATACCGAAGCGACTCACCGATACCACAAGATTGTGTGCCGGCCGGAGGCGGTGGATCGCTTCTTTGTCGACACTTTTCTGAATGCGTACCCAAAGCCTCAAAAGAGGATCATCCTCGACTTCGACGCGACTGACGATCCGCTTCACGGTGAGCAGGAGGGACGGTTCTTTCACGGGTACTACGGCTGCTACTGCTACCTGCCGTTGTACGTCTTCTGTGATGATCATCTGCTGTGTGCCCGATTGCGGCCATCAAACATCGACGCTGCCAAGGGATCGCTTGAAGAGCTGGTACGAATCGTCACACAGATCCGGGACCGCTGGCCGGACGTGCAGATCATCGTGCGTGGCGACTCAGGCTTTGCACGGGACGACCTGATGACCTGGTGCGAGGATAGCGGCGTTGATTACGTCTTCGGGCTCGCGAGGAACACAAGACTGGTGAAGAAGATCGTCAAGCAGCTGAAGAAGGCAAAGAAGCGGTTTTGGAAGACCGGACGGGCCGCACGGTACTACCGGGACTTCAGTTATCGCACGCTGAAGAGCTGGAAGCGGACCCGGCGAGTTGTCGGCAAGGCAGAGCAGCTTTCCAAAGGGGAGAATCCCCGATTCGTGGTGACGTCTCTGTCCAAAGAGGAGTACTCAGCCCAAGAGCTATATGAAGATCTGTACTGTGCTCGAGGTGACATGGAGAACCGGATCAAAGAGCAGCAGCTCGGTCTGTTCGCCGATCGGACCAGCTCCACGGCGTTCTCCGCCAACCAGCTGAGACTGTGGTTTTCGTCAGTCGCATATATCTTGCTCAGCGAGCTGCGGCGGGTAGGACTCAAGGGTACCGAGCTGGCGCGGGCGCAGTGCAGCACCATCCGCACGAAGCTCCTGAAAGTCGGCGCCCACGTGTCTCTCAGCGTCAGGAGAATCTGGGTGAGGTGTGCAAGCGGATACCCGTACCAAAGGACTTTCGCCAAGGTCCTCGACAATCTCCGGGCTCACTACCTCCCGCTGCGCGTCTGATCGTTCATCTCGATCTCTGAAACTCGGTATCCTCGGCCGCTCCGTGTGAAAGGTTTGTCTGGTCTGACCGAAACCGCAGCAGCCTCAGCCCCTCGATCACCTCGACACAGGTAATTCGTACTCGCGCTCATCCTGAAACCGGAAATCCGAGCCCCCAAACCCGTCAATCAGCCGCTCCGGACTTCGGTGTGAGATATGCGGGCTAACCCGCGAATGTTCCAGGTCGCCAACAAGAGGTGCCCGTCGACCCGGCTCGGGATGGCGAGATCCGCGGCATCGACACCGTCCGCCTCGAACTCGCCTCTGAACGCCGCGCGCAGATCCAAAAGTTTCTGGCACACCCGCCGGTGCGCCGTCTCACCCTGATTCAAAAGGATCCTGTCCAACGTTGGCTTGTAGAACGGCATGATTGTCTCTGTTCGTTCGGCGTCACCGGTGTGATTTGAGGGTCAATCGATTACGGCCACGAGGTCGAAAAGTCCTCTGATCAGAATAGCGCCTTCGAACGGCGTGTCGACCACCCTCGGGGACCCGGATACTCAGATACTGAATCGCGTGCCACTTGCAGCCATCACCCATTTGGGTGATGACATGCCGAATCCTGGAGCCGAGCAAGATTTATGTTAGATATTTATCGGGAGTTGTCAGAGCATGCTGATTGATTTTGGGGCCAACGGTATATGCGCTGTTCGGAATGGTGAATGAAGAGTCCGCGACCTGGCCGACCCGGCTCTATTCCTTGTGAGCGGTTTTGTACATCGAGTTCACCATCACCACATAACAAAAGGAGCGTGCCATGAGCTCGAGGAGTTTTTCTTCCTGGGTTGCGACGATCGCCTGGGCGTGTCTGGGTGCCGTGGCGGTCATCGTTGTCAGCGGTTTCACGAGCCTCTCGCTTTTCGGCCTCGCGGAGCTGACGCGCGGTGGACTGTTGCGCTTCCTGTTCGTGATTCTGGTGGTTTGCGTGTTCCTGCTGCTGTACCAGTTGGCGAAGGCGGCGTGGAGCTACTCACCGTCTTTGCCACCTCCGATACAGTCGGCGCCGCGGACGGGCGAAGCCTTCCCCTCCCCGAGCACCAACCTGACCTTCGCCTGGCTCCTGATCTTCGCCGTCGGCTCGATTTGCGGTGTGCTGGTGGCCGCCAATCCCCCGACCGGGGGCTGGCTGTTCGTTCTCATCTCGAGGATCGCGGTGTTCCCGAGCGACCAGATCAACGAAGCCCTGGTGATGATATTCGCAGCCGGTGTGGGATCGGCCATCACCACCCTGCTCGCCTTCCTGCGCCACGCCAGCAACGAGAAGAATTTCGATCGCGCGCAGCTGCCGTGGTACGTGGCGCGGCCGCTGAATGGCATGATGCTGGGTCTGGTCTTCTACTTCTTGATCCGCGGGGGCCTGCTGTTGACCATCGGCGGTTCGGATACGGCTACCCAGGATCTCAACGTATGGGGCCTGGCCGGGATCGGTTCGCTGGTGGGTCTTTTCAGCAAGAATGCCATCGACAAGTTGCGCGAGATCTTCCACGTCATCTTTCAGACCGAAGGCGACGTCCGTCGGCAGCTCGGCGAGACGCCGGAGGACACCCGCAAGAAATTGCTCGAGCTCCTGCCCGACTCGGTGAAGTCGATCCTGATGTTTGGCACCTCCAGTCAGATTGAGGAGGCGCTGAGGTCGCTGCCGGACGACGTGAAGAAAAAGCTCCGCGCTGAGCTGCCGGAATCTATGCTCAAGGTGCTCGAGCCGTTCCTCGATGCCAACCTGCTGCAGAAGATACGGTCGTTGCCCTCCGAGGAGCAGGAGGCGCTGCTCAAGGCCCTGCCCGAGCCGGCAAAGTCGGCCCATCTCAAAGGCGACAACGAAACGCTCGAGAAGGCCCTGTTGGAACTGAACCTCGAGCAGAAGATTTCGCTGGAGAAGGCGGTCTCGGAGCAGGCCCGAAAGATTCTGATACCGCACCTCGGGCTCGACCTGCTGGCGCGCATTCGTGCCGCGGAGCGGACCGTCTGGGAGAAGGTTTACGAGGCGCTGCCGGAAGCCGCACAAGCGGCCTGGCTAGACAACGACACTCCCGGGCTGATTGCGGCGCTTCAGGCGCTCGACGACAGCAAAAAGAAAGTGCTGGAAAGCAAGCTCCCCGATGAGGTGAAAGGGCATTTCGCGGATTACCTGAAGACCAAGGATGGGGCCCCTCCGCAACCTCCGGCTGATGCTGGGAGCGCAGACCCGAAAGATCCGCCTGCGGATCCGCCGGAGGCCTGACGGGTTGAGAATCCAAAGGTGTCACCCTTCGGGGTCCTGAGGTAGAGGAACGTCAGAGTCAGTTAAACCCGGGAGCTTCTGGTTCGTCAGAGGGGAGCAGGGGAGTGAGTTGAGTGCTGCCTCTACTTTTTGGGTTCGAACTCGTGATGATCAAGGTGTTCATTATCTACTTCTCTGCTCAACCACGCCTGCGCCCGTATCATGTAGTTGGGGTGCGTTTCGGCAGTGAGTGCCTGATGCCCGAAGGAGTAGTTCATGACGCGGTGCCTGCCAGTGTCGATTCTGCTCGCCCTGGTGTTGTCTGTGGCCCGCGTGTGTGCGGCCGGAACTTTCTTCGTGGCGCGTGAGGGTCAGGACGGCTGGCCGGGCACCGAGGGCCAACCATGGTCCACCATCCAGCATGCGGCCGAGACGCTGGTCGCGGGCGACACGGTCTATGTCAAGGCCGGTACCTACCCGGAACGTGTGATCCCGGTGAACTCGGGCGCGGCCGGCAACGTGATCACCTATTCCGTCTACCCTGGTGATGTCGTCATCATCGACGGCAGCGGTGTGACGCTGCCGGCTTGGGAAGCGGGCCTCTTCGAGATCTCGGGGCTGGCCTACATCACCGTCACGGGCCTACGGGTGATCAACGCAGGACCCGGGGACAACCACGTGGGTATCCTCGTCGACTCTTCCGATCACGTTGTGATCAGCAGCTGCTCGACCTACAACACTGTCTCCTCGGGCATCGCCGCATGGAATAGCTCGAACATCATCATCGAGGGCAACGAGGTCGAGCTGGCGTGCAACGACGGTGAGCAGGAGTGCATCACGGTGGCCGTCACCGACGGCTTCGAGGTGCGGAACAACCACGTCCACCACAGCGGTCCGGGATCGATAGGGGGCGAGGGCATCGACGTTAAGGACGGCTCACGCAACGGCAAGGTCTACGGAAACCACGTCCATAACATCAACCGTCTTGGGATCTACGTCGATTCGTGGGACAAGCACACCTACAACATCGAGGTCTACGGCAACGTCGTCCATCACTGCGCCGGCGACGGTTTCGCCCTCGCCGCCGAGAACAGCGGGCTGCTCGAGGACGTGATCGTCTTTAACAACATCGCCTACGCCAATGACCACGTGGGCCTGACGATCGGCGGTTGGGGCGAGCCCGGAGCGACCCATCCGATGTCCGACATCACGGTGATCAACAACACCTTCCACGACAACGGTCAGGCGGGTTGGGGCGGCGGCATCCTGATCGACAACTCCGAGATCATCGGACTGGTGATCAGAAACAACATCTGCAGCCAGAACTCGGACTTCCAGATCGCCGACGAGGCCTCGGCGCCGAACCCGACAGTCGACCACAACCTCATCGACGGCACCCAGAATTATGGGGGCGCGCTCAACGGCACCGACTACCAGACGGGCGACCCCCTGTTCGTCGATCCCGCGGCGGCGGACTACCACCTCCGACCCGGCTCACCGGCCATCGACAACGCTTCCGCCGTCGGCGCGCCGAGCGATGACTACGACGGTGTAAGCCGGCCACAGGGTGCGGACCACGATATCGGCGCTTTCGAGCACGGCGGGGTCATCTTTGAGGATGGTTTCGAATCCGCCAACACCAGCGCGTGGTCGCTGACGGTTGGCGGTTGACCAGTTTCAAACTGCAGTCGAAATAGGAATCGAAATTCCTTGCCCGATATCCGAGGTAGCGCCGCCAGTCAGGCAGGTGAGGGGCTTCCTGAATTCCAGATTGGGAATCGACCACTGCTGGCGCGTCACACTACGCCTCAAACGCCGCCAAGAGCTCCC
>CBDTWX010000390.1:0-5642 GCA_965364305.1 uncultured Thermoanaerobaculia bacterium | reverse complement strand
CCGTTTCCCGCCCCAGGTCGAAATCCGCCGCTCGGGCCAGGCGACGCAGAATCGAGAGACGATCGCACCCGATTCGACGAAGCTTGAGGGACCAGGCTGTGCGCCATTTTCGAATCTGGAGCGCGCGCCACAGCAACGCGATCCCTGCTCGGGAACCTTTCCAGCCGACGCCGGGGCGCGCCAGACAGTGGGGAGGGGGCAGACCGGGTCGTTTCCAGATCGACACGAATGTGTTCAACAGAGCGATCGGTACATCAGCGCCAGACGCAGCGATGATGTGCTCGTGCATCTCTCCGTTGATCAGGACGAGATCCGGAGACAGCTGACGAATGTGGCGACAAAAACCGCCGACCGCCATCGAATCCATGGCCCGCAGACGACGATCACTGAGGTTCAGCAATCGATGGATCGCGCCCTTTTCGGCGTCTGTATCGAGAAACTCCTCGAATGAACTCGGATCCAGCTCGACGAAGTCGAGGCCATGGTGCCGGATGAGCTCTCGCGAGTCGAGGTCACTGGCGAAGGTCAGTTGATAGCCGGCAACAGCGAGCCGGCGAGCGAGCTCGACACCCGAGTAGAGGACGCTCGGCAGACCGGATGTCACGCAGAGGATGCGCTGCTGCATCGCTCAGTCAGTCCGTTCCAAGCATGAAACTGCATCCCGGCGCACATTCAGTCGGCCGGATAACCGAGCTGGCTGACGAGACCCGCGTATTTGGAGTCAAAACTCTGTCGTACCCGAGGCGTGAAGTGCTCCCTCCATTGACCGGCGGGGGTCGCCCGACCGCCGCTGCATCGAGTATCGTTTGACGAAGAATGTGCCCAAAGAACGTTCGACGAAGGAAAGCCCGTAAAAATCGAAAAGATCGCGGAACACCGACAACTCGTTGCCGAGCATATCCTCGTAGCGATAGGTCACGATGTCCGGGTGTTCCACCGGCCAGCGAGCCATCGACTCGAAGTGCAGGGTGCGGAATTCCAATTCCGCCAGGAGTCCATCCTCGACCGGTAATGACTGCAGATATTCGGCGAACGAAGAACCCGACTGGCGGAGACCCTCGGGCACCCGACCATTGGCGAAGTACCAATCGTCAGCCGTTGGTGACTTCACCGTGGTCCAATCCTCGGCGCCGCGCCGGTGGTAGAAGTAGCCTGATACCACCAGATCGCGTGGATCGCGGACAAAGCGCGAAATCCGAAAACGGCCGAGACGCTCAAAGTCGAGAAATCGGTTGTTGACCGAGGCGACGCGGTGGTTCCGAAAATCTCTGTAGAAAGCCTCGAGATCGCTGTTGAAGTGGCGATAGCCGCGGCCCCACGGGAGGCACCGATTGAAGACCGCATCCATGATTCGGTGGTAGTACACCGTCAGGCATTTGTGGTACGAGCAGTGGATCAATTGAGCGTTCATATCTCACCGAGCGTGGTTGCGATGGCGGTAGGGCGTTCCTGCCCGCGGAAAGTGCCTGTCGGTCAGCCGATCCATTGGGACTCATGGTACATGAAGCCGAAATGCGACCGACTGCCACCCGACAACAATCCCTGGGTGGTCTCTGCGCACCCTGCTAGACTCGGTCGCCGTGAACCATGAATCGAAAGCCTTTGCCGAACTGAAAAGCGGGCAGACCCACCGTGACCATCGTCCAAGCCACGACGAGGAGGTTTTTTACCGATCACTGTGGAAGTCTGGATACTGGGGTGCGGCGGAGCCGAACGACGACGAACGCTCTCGTCTGGTCGCAATCGTCGATCTGCTGAAAAGCTGTGATCTTGTCGAGATGCCACAGATTCTCGACCTCGGGTGCGGCCGAGGGTGGCTGAGCCACGCGCTAAGAGGATACGGTGACGTCCTAGGGACCGACATTGTCGCCGCGTCAGTCGAACGGGCACGAGAGTTGTTTCCGGATCTCAGCTTCGTCCGGACCGATCTTCAGGGTTTGAGCCGCTCTCATGGGACGGAGAGCTTCGACCTCGTTGTTTCGTCTGAGGTCCTCGAACATGTGGAGGCCGATGAGAAGCGCGACTTCATGCACGCTATCCACCAGCTCCTCAGACCGGGCGGCTATGCGATCATCACGACCCCTCGAGGTGAGTTGGAGCCGTTATGGGAGGAGAGCAGCGACTGGAAGCAACCGGTCGAGGTTTGGATCTCCGAGTCCGAGCTCGACAGTCTGGCAGTCAGTGTGGGCTTTCGCGTCGAACGACGAACCCGCGCCCACGTCTACGGGATCACGCCGCTGAGTCGGCTTTTTGCGTCCCGCTCCTTCCGGTTGCTGGTGCGAATCCTGCCGGTCCTCGAGAACCTGACCTACGCCTCGCGGATTTATCAGGTGGTCTTACTTCGCCGCCCCGAGAATACGTAGGTGATCGCCCCCGAGGGTCGTCCCGCTTGAAAACCAGATCGGGAATAAAATGCTTCCGAAGAAACGCTAAACTATGCATCTTCATGAGAAGACTGGATGATTTCAGGGGTGAGTTCGCGAACCGAAACTGAACGAACGGTGATCGTCGGCGCCGGGCCCGCCGGGCTGACGGCGGCCCTCGAGCTCGGCAAGCTCGGGCTTGCCGGCGTGGTCTACGAAGCTGACGAGGTGGTCGGCGGTATTTCGCGCAGCGTCGATTTCCAGGGCTGTCGCCTCGATATCGGCGGCCACCGTTTTTTCACCAAGGTTCCGGAGGTGGAGGCCCTGTGGCACGAGATCCTCGACGGCGATCTGCTGGTTCGCCGGAGGATGTCCCGTATCTACTACCGCGACCGGTTCTTTGACTACCCCTTGCGGCCCTTCAATGCCCTCCGTGGCCTCGGCGTCGTCGAGGCGGGTCGGGTCGCGGCGAGCTTCCTCCACACGCAGCTCTTTCCGATCGCCGACGAAAGCACCTTTGACGCATGGGTCAGCAACCGATTCGGTCGCCGGCTCTTCGAGATCTTCTTCAAGACCTACACCGAAAAGGTCTGGGGCATGCCGTGCTCGGAGATCAGCGCGGCGTGGGCGGCCCAGCGCATCATGAACCTCGACCTCGTGACGGCGCTCAAGAATGCGTTCCTCCGCAACGGAAAGCGCGACGGCGAGATCGTCTCGAGCCTCATCGAGCGTTTCTACTACCCGCGCCTCGGACCGGGCATGATGTGGGAGCGCTGCAGGGACCTCGCGGCGTCGCACGGCATCGAGACCCACCTACGATCGAAGGCTGTGCGGACCTATCACAATGGCACGCGGGTGACTGCGATCGACGTCGCCGGACCCGATGGCGAGGTCCGTCGTGAGCCGTGCAGCTCGGTGATCTCATCGATGCCCATCGGCACGCTCGTCGAGTCGATGGATCCGGCCGCGCCGCGGGAGGTCCTGGATGCGGCCAGAAGCCTCCGGTTCCGCGACTTTCTCATCGTGGCGCTGATCGTGGGTCGTGATCAGCTCTTCCCCGACAACTGGATCTACGTTCACTCCCCCGATGTGCGCGTCGGCCGGGTCCAGAGCTTCAAGAACTGGAGTCCCGAAATGGTCCGCGGCGACCACCTGTCATTCATCGGGCTCGAGTACTTCGTCAATCGGGACGACGACCTGTGGAGCATGCCAGACGAAGAGCTGATCGAGCTCGGCGCCGGCGAGGCCCAGACCATCGGCCTCTTCGAGGCGGACGAAGTCCGAGACGGCATCGTGGTCCGCCAACCCAAGGCCTACCCGGTCTATGACGGCGAGTACGAGGGTCACCTCGAGGTACTGCGGGACTGGCTCGACCGCTTCGAAAATCTCTACACCGTCGGTCGAAACGGACAGCATCGCTACAACAATCAGGATCATTCCATGCTGGCAGGTCTTTACGCCGCGAGAAACGTCGCCGGAGAGGAGATCGACCTGTGGTCGATCAACGCAGAGCCGAGCTTTCACGAAGAGCTGCGTGCCGAAGAGGCCAAAGAAGTCGCCGTCGCCGATCGTCTGACGCCGTCGCGGGTCGATGTCGACATCGACGAACTCCTGCGTACGGCATTCGCGACCTACGACGAGGTGGCCTTCGGGGGCGCTGTCGGCATCACCGCGAGCCTCGTTCTGGCCGTCGCCACGGCTGTCCTGTTGCTCGGCTCCGGCGGCGGCATCGCACCGATGCTGTCGCTGCTGGGAAACTACCTGTTCGGTTTCGAGGTCTCGTGGCCCGGCCTTGCGGTCGGCGTGGTCGAGGCGGGTCTGATCGGCTTTGGTCTGGGGTGGATCACCGCCAGGCTCATCAACCTTTTGATCGGAGGCTTCGAGAGAGACGTGGAACGGAGGCTTGCGGCCTTGGCGACTCTGGAAGCCGTGGATAGGGGGGATTTTGGACAGAACTGACCAACAACTGGTCCTCGTGACTCGGACCATCGCTCGCCTCAGGGCGGGCATCGTCGCCGTCGTCACGGGGATGGTCACCGGTTTCGGGCTTTTCGCCGCAACGCTGTGGCTGGTGATCAAGGGCGGTCCGAACGTCGGCCAGAATCTCAGCCTGCTCCGGGCCTACTACCCCGGCTACTCTGTGACCTGGTCCGGATCGCTCGTCGGCTTCGCCTACGGCTTTCTGACCGGAGCCGTGCTCGGCCTGTGTGTGGCCTCACTCTACAATCTTCTCGTGAGATGGCGTTCGGATGGGATCTGAGCCCCGCGCACGGGGCCGTGTGATGTGACGGTGCGCTCGATGTCAGACGCCCCTCAGGTCGCAGCCTCCGATGTGGCGATCATCGTCCCGGTTGGCGGGGCCGCTCCCGCCTGGAAGAGCTGCGCCGACAGTCTTTCCCGACTCGATCCGGCGCCTGGAGACACCATCGTCGTGATCGACGGGCCGCATGAGGATCTGGTGGCCGTAGCTCGCCGGACGGATTTTACGGTTGTGGCGCTCGAGGAGCGTGGCGGACCGGCGGTGGCACGAAATTTCGGAGCCAAGGCCACAGATCGGGAGATCCTTTTCTTCCTCGACGCCGACATCGTAGCTCCGGTTGACGTTGCCGCGAGGGTCGCCGAGATCTTTTCCGCAGATCGGGAGCTGACGGCCGTTTTCGGCTCGTATGACGACACTCCGGGCGACCCCGCATTCATCTCTCAATACCGGAATCTCCTGCACCACTATGTCCATCAGAAGGGTCGCGAGGCGGCCTCCACCTTCTGGGCCGGTTGCGGCGCTATTCGACGAGAGGCGTTTGCCGAGGTCGGTGGATTCGACGAGAACTACCCGGTTCCGAGTATCGAGGATATCGAGCTCGGCGCGAGGCTTCGCCGTCTGGGGCACACGATTCAACTGACCAAGGACCTCCAGGTCAAGCACCTCAAGAAGTGGCGGCTGCGTGACATGCTCGCCACGGATCTGTTTCGCCGCGCGGCCCCCTGGACCGAGCTGATGCTCCGTGAAGGTGAGATGATCAACGACCTCAACGTCACGACTCGCGATCGCGCGAGTGTCGTTTTGGCGCTCATACCGTTCGTCACCTTTCCTGCGGCCTGGTTGTGGCCGCCTCTGGCGGGGGTCGGCGTCGTGGCCCTCATCCTCCTGTGTATCCTCAATGCCGGCCTATTGCGCTTCTTCCTGCGCGAGCGCGGGCTCTTCTTCACACTCAGAGCGGTGCCGATGTACTGGGCGTACCTGGTCATCTGTGCTCTCGGCTTCGCCATCGGCTACCACAG
>CBDTWX010000389.1:0-5656 GCA_965364305.1 uncultured Thermoanaerobaculia bacterium | reverse complement strand
AAAATAGAACCAGGCGCCTGCTATCATTGCCGCCAGCAACAGCATCAGCGCCGCCTTGGCGGGAGTCGGCCAGTTGCCTATATTTGAGAAATCGAGATTATTCAGTTCCGACAACTTCATCTTCACCACTCTGTTCTTTCTTGCTGGCGGCTATTTCGGGTATCTGGTGGCCTTTCCGATGGTGGTGAAATTCCTGCTCGACGTGGGGGAGGGGTTCAAGCAGGTCGTGACGATCAACGCCTACTTCTCGATGATGTCGAAAATCCTTCTCGGGATGGGACTGGTCTTCGAGATGCCGATGCTGATCTTCTTTCTCGCCCGGCTCGGTCTGGTGAGTGCCGGGCAGTTGCTGCGCTGGTTTCGATGGGCGGTGTTGGCGATCTTCGTGATTGCCGCGGTCATCACTCCGACGCCGGACATCGCCACCCAGACGGTCTTTGCGGTGCCGATGATCCTGCTCTATCTCCTTGGCGTCGCGGTTGCGGCAATCTTCGGTACGAGGCGCGATAGCGACGATTGATGTCCTAGAGGGGGCGATATGGATACATGGGAAACGGGTTGGGAGGTCGGGCTCCCGGCTTCCTCATCCGACGAGTTGTTGTTGGCGCTGGTGGTTCGGGATCTCGTCCACGGCGCGTCCTTTGACGTCGAGGCGGTGGAGGATGGCAGCGAGCTCGCGATCGATTTCCTGGCGGGCGACGAGCTCGATGGTGAGACCTACCGGCTCCTGCTGTCTGCCGAGGTCGGTGGCAGTGAAAACCGCGAGATGGTCCAGGCATTTACCGAACAGATGCTCGAGGATCTGGTCGGCGAAGCCGAGGAACTGGTGGCCCAGCGCCAACAGCTGTCTTCCAGGCCGGCCGATGAGGTGACCTTTCGGGCGGTCCCCGAAGACGCGGAGCGTTGGGATCTCGTAATCCCCGACTGGTTCGCCCCGGATGGCGTCGAGGTGCCGTTCGGCTACCGTCCGTTTGTCGCCGACTCCGGTGAATCGTGGCCGAGCGACGAAGATCTCGACGCGCACGGACGGATCATTCTCGTCCCCGATGGAGATTCGATCGTGCTTTTTGGTGTCCCCGCGCCGGGAGGTTGGGGCGATGAAGGTGATGCCGTGCTCCCGGTACATCCAGATGGCGGGTAACGAATGAGGAATTAGGAATTAGGAATTCGGAATGCCGCCCGCCCACCCCGATGTGAGGAACGAATTTTCAGTCCTGAATGACGGACGGCCTTCCGACTTCGTGCTTCTCGCCACGCCGTGACGAGTCGCGCTGAGCCGTGACAAGCTGGTCGCTACGCCGCATTGGCACCGCGCATAGCCCCACCTTCCCTGAACCCCGAGAATTTCCAAGTCAGGGGGAGGGTGGGCGGGAACTCACAACTCAAAACTGAAAACTCATATCTGGGTGGCGTGGGGGTGAATTTCAATTCCCTCATTCCTTCGGGCTTTCCGAATCCCCTTGTCCTCTCAGGGGAAGGCGTGTATACTTCCCGACCCGGGAGACGCTACCGACAGCCTCCCGATTTTCCCTTGGAGGCACAGACGATGGACCTGATGCGCGAAGTGACGCGGGAGTACCTGAAGAGCGACATACCCGATTTCCGCCCCGGCGACAATGTCAAGGTCCACGTGCGTCTCAAGGAGGGCGAGAAGGAGCGCATCCAGGTCTTCGAGGGACTGGTGATCGCGCGCAAGCACGGCGGAATCTCTGAAACATTCACCGTTCGTAAGATTTCTTCCGGGATCGGTGTCGAGCGGACGTTTCCGCTGCACGCGCCGACGGTTGCAAAGATCGAGGTGTCCCGCAAGGGTCGCGTGCGGCGGGCGAAGCTCTACTACATCCGTAGTCTGCGAGGCAAGGCCGCCCGGATCAGAGAAAAAGACCGAGTTCGCTAAATCACAGCGGTGTTATGAGTCCTTGTCGCGGCGAGAGAGAAGATCACAGTAGGGTCAGTCCGCCCTCTCTTGGAGTGAAGGACCGAGGACTGCTGCGCGAGGCCGGTAGGGTCATCGGGGTGGATGAAGTAGGACGCGGTGCGCTCGCCGGTCCGGTTGTAGTCTGCGCGGCGTCGTTTTCCACTATCCCGGATGATCCGGGGATTCAAGATTCAAAACGACTGAGCCCGAAGCAACGCCGTGAGGCGGTGACCCGTCTGCAAACGGGTGGTGCGTGCTGGGTGGTGTGCGAAATTTGGGAGAATGTGATCGATCGATCGAATATCCTCGAATCGACTCGAATCGCGATGCGGGCTGCGGCGAGCGCTCTGGTCAGCCCGGGCGCGGTGGTTGTCACAGACCACGTCGATCCCGGAAACCTCGGCTGCCGGGTTCTCTCCCACAAGTCCGCCGATCGCGACTATTTTTGTGTTGCTGCCGCATCGATTCTGGCAAAGGTGCACCGCGATCGCATCATGGTCGATCTGGGAAGCCAGCACCCTCATTGGGACTGGTGTAACAACAAGGGGTACGGTACGGTGGCACATCGTCGCGCCCTCCAAAAACACGGTTCCTCGGTGTTCCACCGGAGGAGCTTCCACTGGTCGCCTGTGTTACTATGAGACCTGGGATCAGGACAGATTCAATCCGAATTGTTCAGGAGGATTGCGTAACGGCGTACCGCCCGCTGAGCTATTCGGATCGGGGAGCTTGAGGAGAAATGGCCGTCAAACGAGACAAACTCCTACGGGACGCGGAGAAGCTCGTCCAAAAGGGGAAGCTCGAGCAGGCCATCAAGGATTATGAAAAGATCCTGAGGCGATTCCCGGATGACACCACCATCATCAATCGGGTGGGTGATCTCTACGGTCGAATCGGACAGTTGCAGCGTGCCATCGAGCTCTACGAAAATATCGCCGATCACTTCACCAGGGATGGCTTTACAACCAAGGCGATTGCGATTCTCAAGAAGATCCAGCGGTTGGACCCCCAACGTCTCGACATCTTCGAGCGTCTCGCCGAGCTCTACTTCGACCAGGGCCTGATGATCGAGGCCAAAAGGGAGTACCAGATCCTGGCTGACTGGTACGTCAAAAACGGTGAGCTCGAGAAGGCGATCAATGCCCACGAGAAGCTGGTCGATCTCGATCCAGGAAATCATGTCTCATCGCTTCGGCTCGCCGACCTCCTGCTCCAGCGGAAGGAGATCACCTCCGCGCTCAAGGTTTACGATCGACTCGGTTCGATGCTGCTCGAGGCGGGGAAGCTGGACGAGGCGGAACGCCTCTACCGGCACATCATCGAACAGGAACCGCCGGATGGTGAGTTCCTGATTCCCGTGAGTCGGCAGTTTCTCGACTCCGGGCGCGCGCCTGTCGTATTTGAGTTCCTCACGTTCGGCATAGAACAATCGCCGGATTCCGTCGAGCTCAAAACGCTTCTGGTTCGGACCCACCTGACGATGGGTGAGGCAAAGGCGGCGCTGGAGATAGCGAATCAGGTCCTCGAAGCCGAGCCAGAGAACGCCGAAATGCGTTCCCTGGTCGGGAGTGCGCTGCTCGAGTCGGGTGATATTTCAGAGGCTCGGGAGATGCTCCTGCCGGCGATCGATGGATTGCTTGAGAAGGGCGATCACAAGAGGGCCCAGGACGCTCTCAAACAGCTATTGCAGGAAATGCCGGAGGATCAGGAGGTGCTCAGGATGGCGGTGCGCGCATATCGCACCTCCTCCGATCAGGAGACCCTGTTCACGCTGAAGGCGGCCCTCGCCGAAAGCTACTTCCAGTCGGGCGAGGAAGATGGCGCCAAACGCCTCTACGTCGAGCTGCTGGAAGCCGATCCGACGAACCGGCAGTTCCGTGAACGAATGGCTATGCTCGACGGCGTCGAGGTCGGCGACTCGGCGGTCGCCGAGGACGACGACGATTCATTGAGCCTCGAGATCACCGTCGACGAGGCGATTGCCGCGGTCGACGAAGAGTTCGGATTGGGGTCGCAGAGACCGGTTGCCGTGCAGCAACAGGCTGATGCGGCCCCCGCTTCGGCGACCTTCGACCTGAAGGAGAGGATGGCTGAGGCCGCCGTCTTTGCAAAGTACGGTCTTATCGAAAAGGCCATCAGTCACCTCGAAGATGTGGTGCTGTTCTCACCCGAGGAGATGGAGCCACGGCGACAATTAGCCCTGCTCTACGCCGAGCATGGGGATCGTGATCAAGCGATCGCCATGGCGACGCCGGTCGTCGAGCATCACCGTCAACAGGGGACGATCGGCGAGGCAAGCGATCTGTTGACCGCCCTTCCGGAGATTGGTGAGAGCCCGTCAGCGGCGCCGTTGGCGAAAGAAGATACCGAGGACGATCGAGCGTCAGCGGCGCCGCCGGCGCCGGTCGTTGAGGAGTTGGCGGGAGCACCTCCTCAGACAACGGGTGCCGAGTTCGTTGACGAGGACAGCGACCTCATCGAGATCGTGGAAATCGAAGGTGAAACACCGGCGCCGACCGAGGAGGAATTCGCCCCCAAGGAGGAGAATTTCCAGGTCGAGATCGACGACTCTGGTTTGGAAGAGCTGGTCGAGCAGGCCAGCGGGTCGGATCTCGTCATCGAGCCGCACCACGAAATCGAAGAGCTGGTTCCGGTGGAGGAGGAATTTGTCGGTGTGCAACCGGAGGAGGACGAGCTGCCTGCGCCAGCCATGGAGGAGGAAGCGCCTCCCGCACCGCTATCGGTTGAGGAAGAGCCTCCCGTACCGGAGACGACCGAGGAGGAGATGTCTCTGTCTCCGCCGGAGGAGGAAGTGCTTGCTCAGCCGTCACCGGTTGAGGAAGAACCACCCGCGCCGCCTCCGCCCGAGGAGGAGCTACCTGCGCCTCCGCCGGTGAAGGAGGAGCTGGTCGCGGAGGAGTCGGTCGAGGAGAATTTGATTGAGGAGGAGTTGATCGAGGAGGAGCTGGTCGATGAGTTGGTGGAGATCAGCGATACATTCGTCGGGCCTTCCATGGGCGATCTCGATCAGGTCGATTTCTTCCTCGATCAGGAGCTGTATGAGGATGCGGCCAGAGTTCTCTCGCGGCTCGAGGAGGAGCACGGCGAAGATCCCGAGGTCACTGAACGTCGGCGCAAGCTCAAAGAGGTCGGCTTTCTCCTCGACCAGGTCGAGACGGTGGAGGAGGGCTCGGAGGAGCTCTTCGCGGATGAGGAGCAGTACATCGACCTCGCCAAGGAGCTCGAGGAGGAGCTGGCCGCCGAAGAGGCCATGGTCGAAGAGGCGACAGGTCGCGGAAAGGGCGAGGCCGTCCTCGAGGAAGTGTTTCGTGAGTTTCAGAAGGGGGTTGCCGAACAGCTTTCTGATGAGGACTCCGATACCCACTTCAACCTCGGCATTGCGTACCGCGAAATGGGTCTGCTGCCCGAGGCGATCCGCGAGTTCCAGGTCGCGTCACGCGATCCCGACTACTACGTCGAAAGCTGCTCAATCATCGGCGTGTGTTATCAGGAGCAGGGAATGTGGTCCGAGGCGGCGGAGTGGTATCAGAAGGCTCTGGTGGATTCAGAATTGAACGAAGAGGCCCGTCTCGGTCTTCGCTACGACCTCGCGTCGTCCTACGAAGCCTTGGGAGAGATTGATCAGGCCGTGGGTATCCTCGAGGAATTGGTGGCCTCCGACCCGGAATACCGCGATGTTTCCGATCGTCTCTCGACGCTGAGCCAGCATCGGCAGGG
>CBDTWX010000388.1:0-5675 GCA_965364305.1 uncultured Thermoanaerobaculia bacterium | reverse complement strand
TCTCGGGTCGAGACACTCTATGGCCAAACCAAGGTAAACCGCCGGTTCGATCGCTTCACAGGCTGGGGAATTGTGAGCGCGAAGGCTCAATGGTCATTGATATGCGCCACGGAAAACCTCCGCAAGCTGCATAAACTGTGGGCGACCGAGCTAGTCCCCGCGGGATCGTAGGGGCTTTCTTTCGTCGATCCCGAAAATGGCATCAGATGAAGATCCTGAAGGAAAAAACCCACACCCAAGCCGAGCCTCTAACGAGACAGCCCCGGGACGCCCGCGCCACAAAAAAGGATCGAATTGCAGGGCGGGCGTCCTCGCCCGCCATTGGGCCGGTGGGGCGACAAACGTGGGCTCATGCCCACCCCACGTCGTCTCTGTCGGATTCCTTCAACAGCTCAAAGTAAAAGCGTAAGAGAATTTGTGCTTTGGGATGGGATAAACCCCTCCCCCACAATAACATGCGAGCATGTCTACACGAGAGCTGACGCCGATGCCGGCTATGGGACCGCATTCGACCAGGCCGAGGTGTTGCCAGACTCGAACCCGTCGACGAATAGATACGCCACCTGGGAAAAGCAGTAAAGGTGAAAGACCGAAACGGAGCATTCGTACTCCACTCGATCAGTCCACTGTCCGTCAACTGCGTAAGCGTAGCCCGTCAGGCCGGAGTACACGCCACTATCGTTCGTCCACTCGTTGCAGCTGGCGCCGCCCGCCAGTCCAGCGCCAGAGGCACCGGTCCACACGCCCCTTGAACCCAAATAGTCGCCCGACTCGGAGAGATTGACGGACGTCAAGAGCTGACCGTCCGTGAGATCCGCCTGATTGGACGCCACCAGCACGCCATCCAGCCGGATCCACGGTCCGTCGTAAGTAAAGCGGTCAATGGCGTTCTCCGACGGTGTGGACAGCCAGGCCATGTAGGATTCTGGAACGCCGAGTCCGGCGGCCGCCGCCAGAGTCTGGCAGATCGCATCACCTGCGGCGGTGCCGACTTTCTCGCCGGCCTCCGGCCATCCACCGAGATTTCCGTCGCCGCTCACCGATGTCACGAAGGCTCGAGCACCGTCGGACTGGAAGGGCGGCACCGGATCGCCGGCCCCCGGCTGCATGCACAGCAGTGCCAGGTCGCGATTGCAGAATGAGGTATCAGAATCGGTCCACGCAATAGCCGTCTTGGCGGCGCTCCCTGCCCGAACTGCGATGGGGTCAGAGCTGGTCCAGTCGGCACACCCGGTGAACTGATCTCGGAACTCGCCATTCCCGTCGGTGTTGGTGAAGTAGTAAGGGAACGAGTACGGGACAGGATCACCGTTTTCGTCAAGATTGATGGGAACATATGTCTGGACTTCCGGCCAGAGGAGGTGCTCGATGGTTTCCCCGATCGGGAAGCCGTCGGTACGCAGCCAGGGGCCTGCCCACGCCGGCAGGCTCGCCTCGCCGCAGTTGATCGCCTTCTTTCCCGTCAGCCCGTGTGCCCGACAGTACGCGTCATCGTTCGAGTCAGAGATCCAGGCGATGAATGTCGAAGGGTTTGCCAGACCTGCTGTCGTTGCCTGCGCCCGACAGATCGCGTCGGCGGCCGCAATCCCGGTTGCCCCACCCGCCTCGGGCCACGACCCGAGATTGCCGTTCCTCCCGATCGACGTCACGAATATGATTTTTTCAGACGCGACGGCAAATGAGGGCCATGTCAAGAGCACGAGGAGAACGCCGAACCTCGAAAACGACGCAGGCCGGCGAACAGTCATGACGATTCCTCTCCCGTCATCAAAATGCTTGGAGTATTCTCTGATCGCAATATACCACGGCAGTTAAGACCAGCTTCGTCGGTACCGTTCTGCACCTCGCACTGATACTGATCAAGAATCTAAAAAGAAGAAAAATTGGACGCACGCTGCAGACATTCGGGAAGAATCTACCGACCTGGCGCGGGCTTCTCATGGGCAGCGCCTGTCAGTCGAACGGATGAGAATGGGAGTGTGTTTTGCCGTCACGACTGCCTATTCTTTTCTCGGAGCTCGACTTCGATCGAAGACCATCGACCCGCCTCGACCTCGCCGTCTACAGATCATTCCCGCCCATTCGCAGAATGAGCCCCGAAGTCAAGGCGTACTTCAAGCACCCCGGGCCGCCCCCGTCTCGTGGAACGTCGACAATCTGCCGCGATACAAGAAGCAGACGGTGTTTGTGCTCGACAACACACGCGAGGCCGAGTACCACACGGGTTTCAAGATCGGCCTCCTCGCCGTACTGCAGCCTGCCGCCAGACGAGCGAACGGCTCCGACGGTCCGAACGGGACGAGAAGGTGCCATTTCATTCCCGGGGGGACCTACCACACCGCCGAAGGCCCTTGGTGGACTGAAGCCGACCTTACGGGTGCCCGTGCCATCCACCGCGCCACAGGGTGGAGTTTGCTCACCTGCCATGCGATGATCACCGCGGAAGGCTACGGCAACACAGTTTTCGCGAAATGACCGGAGTTTGCACGCGCGCCGAGTTTCATTTCGAGAGCGATGGCAGACATGCATGACCGCCACAGAGGGATCCGGCGACGTCACATAGGGGGATTTCGCCGGTGAACCTCACCGAAAGATACCAGGAGGAGAGAATGCGACGATTTCGAGCTTCAGCGTGGGTCATGATGTTCATGTTCCTGTCGGCCGCCGCCGTTCAAGCGGAGACCTTCGAGGTCACCAAAGAGGCCGATACGGCCGACAATTTCTGCAACGCCGACTGCTCACTGCGTGAGGCAATCATCGATGCCCATGAGATTCTGACCCTTGATACGCACGAAATCACCCTACCCGCCGGCAACTATCTGCTTACACGGGAGGGGCCCGAGAACGACATCAGCCTGTATAACGATCTCGACGTGGCCGTGGACATCCGCATAGTCGGAGCCGGCGCCGCCATCACCACCATCGACGCACAAAGCATCGACCGTGTCTTCGATGTGCACGGCGCAACACTAACCATCGTTGGTGCCACGATCACCGGTGGCGGACCTTTTGTGACGGGCGGCCCGTCCGGCGGTGGAATTCGCGTCGCGAGCGGCTCCCTCTACCTGACGAGGTGCGTCGTCACTGGGAATCGCGTCGACGGTTCACTTGGGGCCCTCGGGGGGGGAATCCTGGGGGGCGGTGACTTGGTGAGTATCAGCGACTCGACCATTACGAACAACAGCGTCACCTCAAACTATGCACGGGGTGGCGGGATATTCATATCCGGTGGTGCGCCCGGTATCTCATCGGAGCTGATCATCCTCGATTCGGTGGTTTCCAACAACACCGCAAACGGGTTGAACTCTTCAGGTGGCGGGATCGGGATTGGCACAGAAATCGTCATCGGTAATCCCCTTTCGATCGTGGATGGTAAGCTGACCATGGTTCGCTGCACGGTGAACGGGAATCACGCCGCCGGCGGCGGAGGGGGGGTTTTCCTGCATGCTCCTTCCTCGGGATATTCAACCGTAGACGAGGTATTCGAAACCACCATCAGCGGCAACTCAGCCGACGGTGGCGGCGGCGTTTTCAACGGGAAGCCCATCGAATTGACGAACACCACCCTGTCTGGAAACACCGCAACCAACGGTGGCGCCGTCTTCACCGGCGGCGACATGACCATCATTCACGGCACCCTGAGCGACAACACCGCCACCAACGGGCCCGCCATCTACAACGTCGGAGTGCTGACTTCCGGCAACAGCATCTTCGACGGCGCCTGCACCGGCGCCGGAGTCACGACCAGTCTCGGAGGCAACCTTGAAAGCCCTGGAATGTCATGCGGCCTCGTTGGGGCCACCTCCGACCGAATCAACGTTTCATCCGGTGATCTGGCCCTCTTGCCGCTGGCGGACAATGGGGGGAAAACCCTCACGCACGCCCTGTCCGCGAGCAGCCTTGCCATCGACGACGCGGTGAATTCCACCTGTGTCGCATCGCCCTGGGATCAGCGCGGTGTGCCACGACCGATCGACGGCAACAACGACGGATTCTCGGAGTGCGATAAAGGCGCCTTCGAGTTCGACTCCATCTTCGCCGATGGCTTCGAGTCGGGCGACACTGGCAAATGGTCGGGCGCGGTCCCGTAGGAGGACATCGCGACAACGGTGTCAGCTATGGAAACGAGCTCGACCAAGCGGTGATGTCCCCCGACTCGAATCCGTCGGCGAAGATCGCTACGGTGGCGAAGTACACGCCGTACGACGTACCGCGGAAGTCCGTCCAGGCGACGGCCGCGTCTCCCTCAGCCGGCATGCCCGGCACTGTCGCAATAGTCGGCCGGGGATAGAAAGAAAACCCGGACACCGTATCGCCCTTGTTGATTGGTGCGGCCGCGGACCACTGGGACAGGGACGCGGCGTCTGCCTGTGTGTGCAAGATCTTGCCTGACCCTCCTGCGACCGGCTCGTGCGTGTACGCGGCGTGGAAACGGCCGCTGGTATGGCTGAACGCGAGGTCGACACTCGATTCGTGATCCGTCGTAAATGGTAGGAAGCCACCCAAATTCCAGGCCGTTCCCGCATCCGTCGTATACATGTACGCGACATCCATGTCATGCACGTAATCAACGGTATAGGCGACGACCACAGTATTGGTTTCGCTGGCCACCGCAATAGACGGGTGGAATAGGTTTTCCCGTTCGCTCGTGACCTGTTGGGGCGGCGAGAAGCTGAAGCCGGCATTTACGCTCCTGGCCACCCAAACCTGCTTTGTATCGGCCGTGCCATTCCAGCCCGGTTTGACAAAGGCTATGAACAGCCCAGCGGAACTTCCAGATGCAATCTCCGGCCGGTTCGGCTGCGAGTTCAACGGCGCCGCCCCGGACACGTTCAGCGGGCTTGTCCAGCTCCCCCCGCGATCCTGACTCCTGGAAAAGAAAGCCGGATATCCGTCGATGACGAACTTTGAATACGTCAGGTACACGATGTAAAAATCGCCGTATTCAACAACGTCGGTGATGATCTGGGGGTGGATCTGATCGTCGACGCTGTTCATGGCAAACGGGCCGTCGATAGAGGAAATTGAGAGATCGTTGCCGTCCGATCCGATTCGAAGAACTTTGACCGTTCTGGAATCGTCCTTGGTTTTCACCTGCTCATATGCGACATACACCCAGCTCTCACCGCCGGAGTGTTCTCCGTAGGCTATCGACGGGTTGCGAAGATCCAAGACGGAGTCGAGACCGACAAGAAACTCCCACGACGCCCCCCCATCCGTAGACTTATAGACTCGGAGATTATGGGTGCTCAGAACTTCCGCCGCCACGTACAGGTCGCCGTTGGGCGCGCTGGTCATCGACGGATTCACGTGAGAACTGAGATCGGTGTTGACGAGGACATCGCCGACGACCCAGGCCTTCGTACCGGGAGGTGGCTCGCCGAGCGCTGCCCGTTGTTCACCGGCCGAGCAGAGGCCGGTCGAGCCGATGATCACAACCGCAACAACAACACCCATCACGCGCTTGCAATTCATACCGTACCTCCACGTCGAGCACGACACGTTTATATTTCTCATTAAGAGTATGGGCATCTGAGAATATTTCGTCAAGAGATAGATTTTTTTGACGGCGCGAGGCTTCATTTTGTATGAAGATCCCCAGCGCTCGGTCGGTATGCAACGCTAGCCCGTACTTCTCACCAGGCGTCTACTACGGACGGCGAATCACGGCGTCC
>CBDTWX010000387.1:0-5690 GCA_965364305.1 uncultured Thermoanaerobaculia bacterium | reverse complement strand
GGAGCCTCGGAGCCGGGGCAGCGGCCATCAAGGCGTGCGGGGCCGGGGGCGGAGGCAGCGTGCTCCTGTGGCACGCACCCGAGGCGAGGGAGCGCATCGTCTCCGCCCTCCATGCAGCGGTGCCCCATGGGCGAGTCGTGTCGACCGGTCTGGCGACGATCGGCTGCCGTGTGCTTGCGTTGGAAGAGGCCTGACCGGGAGCCACTGAAGGCTCTCGTTGACGCTGGCAACGTCACTGATTCTGATTCCTGCCTCTGACCGCTGTCCCTGACCACTGCCTCTGACACCTGTCGCTGTGGCTGATTCCTGTCCCTGAACCTGATCGCGGTCTCTGCGCCTCTCTCGACCTCACGTTTTCGCGGATGAGCCGAACGCTCTTACGTTGCTCCCGCCGGCCGCTGTGCACAATTTGCGCCTCAAGGCAGCGGCAGTTGACAGCAACGGCGATCAGCGACCGGGAGAGCGGCTCGTGACGCTTACTCGGGAATTCTCAGCTTCTGGCCGACCTTGATCAGATCCGGGTTGTCGAGGATGTCCCGGTTGGCCTCGAAGATCTTCATGTACTGACTTGCCTTGCCGTAATACTTCTGGGAGATCGCTCCCAGAGTGTCGCCGGCGACGACCTCGTAGAAACGCTCACCTGACACCGGTTCCGGGGCCGCCTCCGCCACCGGCGCGGGTTCGGGCTTCTTCTCGACCTCGATGGCGTTAACGATATTCTGCGCCTTGACCGCCTGGTCGAGCTTCTCCATCACGAGGTTGGCAGCCTCACGGCTCTTCGCCGTGCCCTTGAGGGTGACGACCTTGCCGCGGACCTCGGCTTCAAGACCGCTGACTCCCGGGGTTGTCGCGCTTATTTCGTTCATCGCGTTTTTGACCTGGTCGTCGAAGCTCTTGCCGAACATATCGAAGAGTCCCATCCTAGGTGCTCCTTTCATCGTCGCAATTTGTGATGCACTCAACTATAACAGCGTCGTCCGGGAATCGCGAGGACGCTATACTCTGCCGACTGCAGGACACATCGGGGGTTACATGGCTGATTCAGATCTCTATCTCGGCACTGCGCTCGACGGGTCGGGGCCCGTTCGACTCGACATGGACCACCTGACCACCCACGCCGTGTGCGTGGGAATGACCGGGTCGGGCAAAACAGGTCTCGGAATCGTTGCCCTCGAAGAGCTTGCGAGACGCGGTGTGTCACTGCTGATCATTGATCTCAAGGGAGACATGGTCGATCTCTTGCTCAACTTCCCCTCTCTCAGCGGCGAGGCCTTTGCGCCCTGGCTGCCGCCCGATGCCGTCGAGGGGGACGATCGATTGGCCGTTGCGCGCGACCAGGCCGATTTCTGGCGCAAGGGTCTGGAGGGTTCGGGGCTCGGGCCCCAGGACATGCGGGCGGTGCGCGATGGCGTGGTCTGGCAGCTCCTGACCCCCGGTGCGGCGTCGGGCGCTCCGCTTGACATCCTGCCCGCTCTCGGAGTTCCGGACGGCTGGGATCCCGCGAACGACCCGGACGGCGCCACCGACCGGGTCAACGGGATCACAGCAGCCCTGCTGTCGTTGGTCGGTCGCGGAGGGGACTTCCTGTCGGACCGAGACCACGTGCTCACCGCGTCGGTCATCCTGGAGTGCTGGCGCCGGGAACAGGCGCTCGATCTCGCCGGTCTGCTCGGCAACCTCGTCGATCCGCCAATGGATTCGCTGGGTGCGCTGTCCCTCGAGAGCTTCTATCCCAGGGACGATCGGATGAAGCTGGTGATGGCCCTGAACACGCTGCTCGCATCTCCCGCCTTTACAGCGTGGACCGAGGGTGTGCCGATGGACATGGGGCGGCTTCTCGGGGACTCACGGTCGCCGTGCGCAAGCATCATCTCGGTGGCCCACCTGGATGAGCGGCAGCGCCTCTTCGTCATCGCTCTCCTGGTGTCGGAGATGGTGGCCTGGATGCGCCGCCAGCCGGCCTCGTCGGGGCTGCGGGCGCTGCTCTACATGGATGAGGTACAGGGGATCATTCCGCCATACCCGAAAAACCCTCCCACCAAGGGGCCCCTCCTGACCCTGTTCAAACAGGGTCGCGCATATGGGGTCGGCGCCTGGATGGCGACCCAGAACCCGGTTGATCTCGATTACAAGGCTCTGGGAAACGCCGGGGTCAAGATGGTGGGTCGGCTGATCACCGAGCGCGACCGCGAACGCGCCCTGGAAGGTCTCGGGATGCCAGAGCTCGGAGATGGTCGCGACGCCGACGAGGTGGTTGCCTCGTTGGGTCGACGCGAGTTCGTCCTCACCGATGTTCGTGCCAGGCAACGGGTTCGGACGTTTTCATCCCGATGGGCGATGAGCTATCTCCGGGGCCCGGTGACGCTGACCGAGATGGGTCCCCTGCTGCGCGCATCAGCCGAGCCAACCGAAAGACGCTCCGAAGACCCGCAACCCTCGGTCCCTCGGGCCGATTCACGTTCCCAAGCACCGCCGATGGCGTCGTCGACGGCGGTGGCATACGCCGCGGACGGTGATGGCCTGGCGGCACCGAGCGTCCTGGTCCGCAACCGTTTGACCGTGCAACGCACGACCCTCAACCTCTATCGGGAGATGGAGGAGGTGTGGAACATCCCGGTACGGGAAGATGGACGACTCGACTGGGAGCAGTCCGAGTCCCTGGAGGAGATGCCCGATATCGTTGACGAGCCCCCGGCCGGGATGACCTTTCCGGGCGCGGCACCGGGTCTCCTCTCCGGCGAGCTGGAGAATGCCGAGGGCGACTTCCTCTCGTGGAGGGCGCGCCGCCCGCTCGAGCTGCTGGTCAACCAGAAGCTCAAGATGGTCGCCGAGCAAGGGGAGGACATCGATGCATTCCTCGAACGCTGCCTCGAGGCCGCGGATCGGGCCGACGACTCCGCTCAGGAGCGGAAGCGCAAGACCTTCGAGGGTCGTGTCAAGACCCTTCAAAAACGGCTCGCGAGGGAGCGCGACGAGCTCGAACGAGACCGCGACCAACTCCAGTCGCGCAAGGCGGAAGAGACGATGGGAATGGTCGAGGGGCTGTTGTCGGTGCTCTTGGGCTCGAAGAGCGTTCGCACGGCCTCGAGCAAGGCGGCCTCCAAGCTCAGGACCGCCGCCGGAAAACGCCGGATGCGCCAGACGGCCAAAGCGTCGGTCGTCGAGTCCGAGAACGAGATCGAACGACTCGAGGCCGAGATCGAGAGCCTCGCCGACGAACTCCAGGACGAGATCGACCGCATCGCCGCCGAGTCCGAGGAAAGGGCCGAACAGATCGACGAGAAGGCCATCAAGGCGAAAAAGTCCGACATCGCAGTCCTCGATCTGTGGCTGCTCTGGAGCTGAGGGGCGGGGCGAGTCGACGCCGTCTCCGTGCCCGAAGAGGGAACAGCGATCAGGCTCAGCGGCAGGATGCAGCGTCAGAGAACAGCGGCGGCGATCAGGCTCAGGAAACAGCGTCAGCTGCCGATGGCGGGCGCGGCATGGTCACCTCCGGGTCGTTCCGGAATGGCGGGTAGTCGCTGGATCCGGAATCCTGATTCTGATCGCTGCCGCTGTTGCCTGGCGCTGACTTGTGGCGCCGCCCCTGACCCTGTCGCTCTCACCGTGCCGGGTAGTTCCGGCGCACATAATCCTCGATGATGGCCAGAAACTCCCCGGCAATCTCTTCCGGGCTCCCACGCAGCGTCGTGATCCCTTCACCGTCGACAAAGACCGGGCAGCTCGGTTCCTCGCCCGTTCCGGGCAGGCTGATACCGATGTTGGCGTTTTTCGACTCGCCGGGGCCGTTGACGATGCAACCCATGACCGCGAGCGTCAGATCCCCGACGCCTGGGTGGCGCTCCCGCCATTCGGGGATCCTCGCGCGAACGTGTTGCTCGACCCGTTGCGCCAGATCCTGGAAAACCGAGCTGGTGGTGCGCCCGCAGCCAGGGCACGCGGTCACCGATGGCGCGAAGGACCGCAGGCCGAGTGCCTGAAGCAGCTCACAGGCCGCTCTCACCTCCTCGGTGCGGTCACCCCCCGGCTGCGGCGTGAGGGAAACTCGGATGGTGTCCCCGATGCCTTCGGCCAGCAGCACCGCCATCGCCGAGGCCGACCACACCAGCCCTTTGGTACCCATTCCGGCCTCGGTAAGACCGAGGTGAAGTGGCTGCCGGGTGCGTGCCGATAGGTCGCGATAGATGGCGATCAGGTGCTGGGGCAACGAGACCTTGCAGGAAATGACGATACGGGACGGCTCCAGGCCATGGTTGATCGCCGCCTCGGTCGATTCGAGGGCCGAAATCACCATGCACTCGTCGACGACCTCCTCGGAGCTCTTGCCGAGCCCTTTGGAGGCGTTTTCCTCCATCTTCGACCTCACCAGCTCGGGATCGAGTGAACCACCGTTGACGCCGATTCTCACGGCCCTGCCGTGGTCGCGGGCGATAGCGCAGATCTCGCCGAAATGCTCATCACCGCGCGATCTGCGGCCGACATTGCCGGGGTTGATGCGGTACTTGGCAAGGGCCTGGGCGCACTCGGGGTGCCGCCGCAAGAGGAGATGGCCGTTGTAGTGGAAATCGCCGATCAGGGGGACCCGGCAGCCGGCGTCGTCGAGCCGGTTCCGAATCTCCGCGACCGCCACCGCGGCGTCCACGGAGTTGACGGTGATTCTCACCAGCTCGGAACCGGCTGCCGCCAAGGCCTGGCACTGCTCGGCCGTGCTCTTCGGGTCGGTC
The DNA here is from genome assembly GCA_965364305.1 of uncultured Thermoanaerobaculia bacterium. Classification (GTDB taxonomy): domain Bacteria; phylum Acidobacteriota; class Thermoanaerobaculia; order Thermoanaerobaculales; family Sulfomarinibacteraceae; genus Sulfomarinibacter. Next base: position 966 of record CBDTWX010000387.1, on the reverse strand, counting down.
GTGTCGGTGTTGGTCATCGACTGGACCACAACCGGTGCGCCGCCGCCGATTTGAATATCATCGACCAGCACGGCGACCGTGTTTCCTTTCCGCTGATCCGCCGAGGAAAACATACAATGCCGATCATACAGCTGCGGGGTTGTGGAGGTGCGTGTGAAATCGTCTGTGTGCCGGGTGGAGGATCCGCCGAGCCGAAGATATCTCGAGGCTCGGGTGGAGATCGTGGGTGAAGACGTCGTGGTGGCTGTGGGCGGTGGCGAGCGTCCCCATGTCGGGTGCGTCGTTCTGGCTCAGCCTGATCGAAGGAAGACGAGTGGAGGCGTGTGGTCCGCCTCGTGCTCGGTGCTCACGATCCCGCCCCATAAGGAGGAGCCGATCGCCCGGGCCGTGGCCGCGCGAATCTCGGAGACTCTCGGGCGGGTGGCCGTGGTGACGGCCGGGGTCCACGACGACGAGATCGACGCCGAGGGGATCGCGACCTACCTCCGACTGGGAGATGAGCTGGCAGCCAAGCTCGCGATGGATCTCGCTACGCGGAAACGCTAGCGTCGAGATATGTACGTCAAGACGCAAAGGCGCGAAGCTCCCACCGACCCAGGACCAGAAGCCCACAGATCACGCAGATAACGCAGATTGACTTCTGAGAGGTGGGTGCCGCCTGCGCTCAATCTGCGGTCAATTATCGCCATCTTGCGGGTCCTTTAGGGCTTGCGGGTGGGGGCTCGGGCACGGAGAAGGAGACGGACACCGGATCAGGCACTGGAAACTCACACCCAGCCTGGGGAGGGCGGGCGAGAATTCAAAATTGATCGGGTGGACGGCATTCCTGATTCCTCATTCCTCATTCCCAACGGGGGGCGGGTGGGAATTCCGAATTCTGAATTCCGAACTCCGAATTCGAGGAGACTTAGTCCTTCCACTCCGTGACGAAAACATTGGTCTCGCCGGGTTTCGAGTTGTGGCGGT
>CBDTWX010000386.1:0-5722 GCA_965364305.1 uncultured Thermoanaerobaculia bacterium | reverse complement strand
GCTTCCGCCAGCCGCCCGACAGCTCACCGACCGGTTGCTCGGGTGACCGAAACCCGAGCTGGTCGAGCGCGATAGCGACGCGAACCTGGCGTTCGGTTTCGTCCTCGACTCGCACGGGGTCGAGCGCCGCACCTTTCGCTGCGACCTCGCGGACCGTGTCGGTCGGCACGAAGACGTCGTCCTGGGTGATCGTGGCGACGCGCAGCCGTCGACGGTGGTGGAGCTCGCCCCGATCGGGTTCCTCAGCACCGGACAGAAGACGGAGCAGTGTCGACTTCCCGGCCCCATTCGGTCCGATGACCCCGATGCGATCGCCCTCGGAGATTGTGATGCTCAGGCCGTCGAACAGCGTTCGGGCTCCGTACGACTGGGTCAGCTCGCGGGCGGTGATGAGCGGCGCCATGCCGCCGAGAGTATACGAAACACAAGGTTCTCATCGATCATTCCCCCCCCCCGGGGGGGAAGCCTGAGGCTCGAACCGCCTGGAACCGACACACTCCGAGCGGTCTCCAAGGTGCGGATGGCCCGTCGCGAATCGGAGGCGAAGTTCCGGTCGGTCATAGAGTCGGCGATCGACGCGATCACCTCGGCCGACGCGATGTTCATCTTTATCGGCGCAGTTCCCCACACCGACATCGTGGCGGGGATCGTCGAGCAGGACGAGGCAGGGTTCATCCTCACCGGGCCGGATCTCATGCGTGACGGCCGCCGGCCGCGAAACTGGAGGCCGAAGCGCGATCCATTCCTGCTGGAAACCAGCGTGCCGGGGATCTTCGCCGCGGGCGATGTGCGCCACGGAGTGGTCAGACGGGTCGCGTCAGCCGTAGGTCAGGGATCCATAACGGTCACTTTTGTCCACAAGTACCTGGAGACGGTCTAGAGCCGGAACCGCGCGATGAGCGGATAGTGGTCCGAGATGCCTTCGGTGTCCTCCCGGCGCACGCGCTTCTCCAGCAGCTTTAGATGAGATGAGTAGAAGATGAAGTCGATGGTGCGATCAGGCCCGGTCACCGCGGAGTGGACGTTGGGGAAGAGGGTGAGCCAGCGCTCGTAGTCTTCGCCGGATACATCCTCCACCGAGGGCACACAACGATAGCGATCGAGCAGGGGTTGCAGCTCCGACTCGGGGTTGAAGAACGGTCGCATCACCTCGTGGAGGCGTTCGTAGCAGCGGCTGCCGGCCAGCATGTTGAAATCGCCCGCCAAAATCCAGGGATCCCCGAGCCGTTCCTTCTCAGCGAGAAGGTCCTCGAGGTAGGCCACCTGGCGCTTCATGGTATCGCCCAGGCTGAAGGCGTCGAGGTGGGTGTTGAGGAGGTGAACACGCTCACCGCCTTCCCGCGGCAGCTGGGCTTCCAACACCGCCCGTTTGAGGTAGAACTGGCTGCTGACCGGGTTCATCTTGACTCTCGGGAGTTGATACCGCAGCGCGCCGGAGATCGGAAGCCGGGAAAGGGTCACCAGCTTCTTGCCGACGCTGCCCATGATCTTCGGGTGGGGCACGAATCGCGCCTTCCAGTAGAACGTCTGCGTGTAGTAGGCGTAGCCCTCCAGCTGCCCGAGGAGAGCCGAGAGCTGGTCGCGGTGGTGGGTCGGGGCGTCGGTCTCGTGGATCTCCTGCAGAAAGACAATGTCGGCGCGCTCGTCGTTGATCACCCGGGCGACTGCGGCGGTGTTCTCCTCCATTCTCTCGAGGGATGGCTTCTCGGTCGGACCCGGGCCTTCGGCCGAGTCGAAGTAGAAAAGATAGTCCTGGCCGGCCATGTAGTGCACGTTCCAGGACATCAACTTCAGCTCGTCGAAGCTCGAAGAGAGCGGCCCCTGCTCGCCGAGCAGGACGACCTGCTCCCTCTGAACCGGCCTGGGGTGAAAGGTGAGCAGATAGACGAGCAGCGCCAGAATCAATGCGAGAGCTCCGAGCACTGCGATCGCGAGCCCGCCCGCTTGCCACAGGGAAAAGCTCGAAAACGCGAGGGGAGAGGACATGAAAGACATTCGAGGTGTCTCTTCAATCCGAATTGGAACCGGTTCGCCGGGCCGGATCTGAGCGGATAGGCCCGGGCGCAGGCGGAACACTCTGCAAGAGATCCTCCAGCAGCCCGTTCGCCCGCCACTCGGCGACCGTGGTCCTGGTGTACTCGTAGCCGACCTTCATGATGCTGTCCATGTCCTTGAAGTCGAAGAGGCCGAAGTCCTTGATCGGCGGCTCCAGATAGAGCGAGATGCGCTGACGCATCTGATTCGCCTTGATGATGCTGTTCAGCGCCTCGGAACGAGTCACGATCTCGAGCAGGCCCGGCATCTCCATCCTCTGCCGGCCAGGAAGAAAACGGCTCGCGAGGTACTGCCACGGCGAAGGCACCTTGTCGGCCTGCATGGTCACGTCCATTCGCACGTTGACATCGACGACGATCACCGACTCTCCGCACAGCTCCTGCATGACATCGCCGGGAACATTGTTGATGACCCCCCCGTCGACCAGGAGGTCGTCGGCTCGGAGCACCGGCGGCGAGATGCCAGGCAACGCCAAACACGCCTGCAGCAGCTCGCGCAGAAGACCCGATCGATGGACACGCAGCTCGGCGTTGGTCAAGCTGCTGGTGACGCAGAAGTAGCCGGTCCACAGGTCCTCGATCCTCGTGTCGCCGAAGACCTGGACAAGGCATTCGTCGGCCCTCCGCCCACCCAGGACGGAGAACAGAGGGAGGGTGTAGTCCTTTTGCGGCCGTTTCTCGAGCCAGACCCACCGGTTGGAGCTGAGGATCTGCTCCTCGCTCAGCTCCATGGCGTACTGCGCCGCGAGCCATGAGCCGATGCTCGCACCACCGATCATGTCGATCGGGATGCCGGCCTCCCGCAAGGCGCGCAGCGACCCGACATGGGCGAACCCACGGGCGCCGCCCGAGCCCAGCACCACCCCGACTCCGTTGCCGGTGAGGAGGCGGGCCAATCTCGCGAAGTCGTCGTTCCGGTTCTTCCTGATATGGAAATGACACTCCAGTGGGCGCTCTCCCAGCCAGCCGCTGGTCCCCTGCGGCAGACTGCCCCCGCCCGGGTGAAGCAAAATGAGGTTCTGGGCCGCAGGCGTGATCCTCGTCGCCCCGAGGAGCAGCTCTCTCTCCAGGTTTCGGGGCTTCGGGTCGGCGGCGGGGTTGGCCACCAGCAGGATCTTGTCGGCCATCTTGAGACAGCGCCTCGTCCAGGCCGAGCCCGTTTTATCGGCCTGATACACCATGAAGGTGTTGCTCTGCTCTCTCTCCTCGAGCCAGGTGGTCAGGCGGATGTTCTCGGGGGCTCTCTCGTCCGCGTCGGCGATTCCCGGTGTCGCCAAAGTGTCGTTGACGATATCCCGGCTGATATGGAGAGTCGGTCCGAGGTGCGCCAGCTCCTTTTCGAAGCGGCGGCAGAACTCGGTCTGATCGACCTCCGGATCGAGGGGCATCACTGCGAAGCTGGTTTGACGACCCTTCGCCCTCTCCGGAGGGCCGGTCGCTTTCTGCAGGCGTACAATGACCTGCCGGCAGATATTCAACACCACTTCGGGGTGCTCCTGCAGGAGATCCGCGAAGGCTTCGCCGGAGAATCGCATCAAAGACGAATCGCGTATGGCGAGAACCGTGGCAGCCCTGGGCTCACCGGTAAAAATCGCCATCTCGCCCACTGACTCTCCGACGCCGATCTCGCCGACCGTCACCTCATCGCCGGTGCCGCGCGTTGTCACCGCTTTCAACCGCCCACCCATCACCACGAACCAGCTATCGCCCGTGTCGCCTTCCTCGAAGAGGCGGTCGCCGCGCGCCAGGTCCACCCACTCGACCCGGTCGTGGAGCATCGCGAGCGTGTCGTGATCCAGATCTCCGAAGAGCGGCGACAGATGGCGCGCCATACGGTCGAAATTGAGGCGACGGCGTACGGTGGCCTGCAAGCTAGCGCGCGCCCGCGGAGAACGCGTGATGAACCCTTCGAAGACCGCCCTAGGAATTCGCACCAGGCGTGCCTCTGATGTCGCCCGCACCGTTGCGGTGCGTTCGCCTCCGCTGAGAATCTGCATCTCCCCAACCGGTTCTCCTCGGCAGATCCGGCCGAGGATGGGCGGTCGATCACCTCTGGCGACCTCGACCTCGAGGGTGCCGCTCACCACCAGGAAGAAGGCGTCACTGGGGTCGCCCTGTCGAAAGAGCTCGTCACCGGGCTGGAGTATCAACGACTCCGACCGGGCGGCCAGGTCCTGGAGAACTTCGCCCTCCTCGTCGCGGAAGAGCTCATGCACCTCGAGAATCGCGCGCGAGATTCCTTGCGAAGCGGACGAGCCGCAATCGACCATCGCTCGCCTCCCTGTCAGCGGAACTCCTGCGAGGAACGGGTGTGATCTCACCCGCCCTCGATCCGCCGAGCCGGTCCGTTCAGCGGATCTCGCGGGCAGCGAGCTCCGATCGCTCAATTCCCAAAAAGGTCCAACCGTTACGCGTGCTTCTTCCAGTTTTGAATGTACCACTCAGGAATGAGGTCCGGAGCAGCATTTCAGCCGCTCAGCAGCATTTTATTTAACAAAGACCTGGACCTCGCTCGTCAACGGCAATCCAGTCGCGGGTTGTGCGCGGTGATAAACTCCGCCGGCCGGGTAGTTGTGAGTGGCTTGACCGATCCGGCAGCAGACGCCATGAACTCGTATCTCGTTTTCGGCTCGCCGGTCACCGCGCGATTCCTGATCGGTCTCGCGGTGTGCCTGGGGGTGGGCGGCGTCGCGGCACAGTCTGCCGACGGCGAAGCACCTCCACCGAACATCCTCTTCATTCTCGCCGACGACCTGGGGTGGGGCGATATCAGCACCCATGGCGGAAAAATCCCGACTCCCAACATCGACCGCCTTTTCGAGGAAGGAGTCGAGTTTCAGAACTTCATGGGTTGGCCGGTCTGCTCGCCCACCCGCGCGATGTTCCTCACCGGACGGCATCCATTTCGGATGGGTCTGGGTCCGAAGACCGGCGGCGAGCTCGACACCGAAGAAACCACCATCGCAGAAGCGTTCAAGATGCACGGATACCGGACCGGCGTCTTCGGCAAGTGGCACAACGGCGAGGCGCCCGACACCCCCGAGTTTCGGCAGGCCCATGCCCGGGCCTTCAGCCACAAGCCGAACAAGGTGTTTACGGGAGGACCGGGCGCCAACGCGCACGGTTTTGACGAAGCATGGGTCTACTACCGTGGCGCAGGGGACCACTTCACGCGAGCGCCGCTCAACAACCCCGGACCCGTCAGCTGGTGGCACAATAAAGACTACCGGCCGCACGACGAAGGCTACACCGATGACCTCATCACGCAGCACGCGCTGGAGTTCATCCGTGACAATCGCGACCGTCCTTTCTTCAGCTACGTGTCGTTTCACATCGTCCATGCGCCGCTGCAGGCGAAGGCGGAGGACCTCGTACGGGTCCCGGCCGCCATGACCGATGAGAAGAAACGGTTGTACGGGGCGATGCTCATCTCGTTGGATGAGAACGTCCGTGAAGTGCTCGCAGAGCTCGACAGGCTGAATCTCGATGACAACACAGTCGTCGTCTTCACGAGTGACAATGGGGCCAGCCGGACAGGTTCGAACAGGCCGTTCAGGGGCAACAAGGGCAGCCTCCGCGAGGGAGCAATCCGGATGCCGACGGCCATCCGCTGGCCTCGCGGCGGCCTTACCGGCGGACGAACCTGGGATGGTCTCTGGGGCTTCCTC
>CBDTWX010000385.1:0-5773 GCA_965364305.1 uncultured Thermoanaerobaculia bacterium | reverse complement strand
CAGGAGAGCGGGTGGTCGAGATCGATCCGCTGTCGCCACTCCCAGTCGTCCGGCCTCCACAGCTCCCGCCGCTCGTATCCGCCGTCTTCGATGAACTCGAGGAAGTCGGAGTTGCGCACCGGGGTGCGGTCGATGATGAAAGGATCCACCTCGACGGTCATCGTTGGGAACTCGTTGTCCCATCCGAAGTGGAGAGATTCGAAATCGGCACCCAGCACCACCCGCCCACCGCGTACCTCGACGGTTGCGTTCTTCGCCGCGCCTTCGAATCGATAGGGAGGGAGGTTTTGCGGTCGGCGTTTTTTCTCGAACGGCATCTGCAGCAGCAGATACTGAAGGGTCTCCTGGTGCATCAGCTCGTGCTCGATCGCGACCTCGAAGATCCTGCCGTTTTTGGCGAGCGGATCATCATCGCAGCGCTCGGCCACGTGCTCGACCGCCTCGAGGAGCGCTCTCCGCACGCGGTCTCGGTAGTCGATGATCTCTTCGGCGCGCGGCCACTCCGTGGTTGACTCGTGGCGGTCGACACCCATCGGGTCGATACCGCGTTCGAAGAGCGAGTCGAAATCGGGCCGGAAGGAGGCTCTTTCGAGCATGCCCCCGCAGATCTGATTCCAGGCGAACGCCGGGAGGTGGCCGAGATAGAAGATTACGGGATGCCGCAGACCGATCGGTTGATCGAGAAGCGCTTCCGGTTCGAGAAGGCCAAAGATCTCATCGGACCTCTCCCAGCATGCGCGCAGCCGTTCGCGGATCGATCGGTTCACGAGGTCCTTTGCCCGGGAGCCGGTCGAAGCAACGCCAGTCCGAAGAGATCCTCGGGGTCGGTGAACCACTCCGACAGCTCGAGACCGGTGCCCTCGAGCTCGCGGGCGAAGGACTGTCGGGTGAACTTCCGACTGATCTCGGTCCGGATCTCGTCGCCGCATTCGAAAAGCAACTTTCGATTGTCTCCGAGGGCGGCGCTGGTCCGACGGTTGGCGCGGAGCCTCATCTCGATCCACTCCGCCTCGGGATCGTAAAACGCCACGTGATCAAAGGCGTCGAGCTCGAAGGCGGTGTCGAAGCGCCGGTTGAGAACTCGGAGAGCGTTGAGGTTGAACTCGGAGGTGACTCCAGCGCTGTCGTTGTAGGCAGCCTCGAGGCGGTCCCGGTCCTTGACAAGATCGAGACCGATCAGGAAGCTGTCCTTCTCACCCAGCGTCGCGCAGACTGTTTCGAGGAACGCGGAAAGTTGGCGCGGATAGAGATTGCCGATGGTTCCTGCGAGGAAGATGAAGAGGCGGTGGTTGCCGGCACCGACTGATTCGAGATCGTGGAGAAAGTCGCCGACCACGCCCCGCACAGCCATCTCGGGGAACTCGATGGCCAGCCGTTCGGCGGAGCTTCGAAGAAAGCTCTCGTTGATATCCAGCAGCACGCATCCTTCGAGCCGCCCCCGCCGCCGCATGGCGTCGAGCAGGAGCCGTATCTTGCGGCCGGCACCCGATCCCAGCTCGACCAGCTCGAACGGCTCGGTCCGCGCCACGACCTCGTCCGCAATACTCTCCAGGAGCGCCTCCTCGGTGCGGGTCTGGTAGTACTCTGGGAGCCTGGTGATGTCCTCGAAAAGCTCGGAGCCAAGGTCGTCGTAGAAGTACTTGGCGTCGATCCGCGGCAGCGTTCGGAGGAGGTTTCTCCGCACATCGGCGTGCTCCGCTGTGGGATCCTTCGCCCAGCGGTCACCGCGCTCGATCCGCATATACTCGTCGTTTCTGGCTTCGGCCGCTCTTCGCATGGTCTCCCCTTTTGCTCTCGAGAGGTATTTCTGAGGGAGGAGAACGTTTCTAGACTGCGGCTTATTCTTCACAGAAGGAATTTTTTGTCTTCCTGGTCCGTGTCATCCATTTCGAGCGCGTGCCTGAAGGTTTCCCGGCGAAGTTCCTGGTGGTGTAGGATGCCGCTACCATGATCAACCTGGAATCACTTCGACGTGCCTACCTCGAACGGCCGTATCGCAACATCTTCGTAGCGCTGATGGCCGTCACCCTGTTCGACGCCTTGGCCCCGGTAACTCTCGCCCGTGGGTTATTCGCCGATCTCATGTTCGCAGCAATTCTCCTCGCGGCCCTGATCGAGACGGTTCGCTCGCGGCACAATGGGCTGTGGGCCCTCGCCCTCGGACTGCCGGCTATCGGAGTGCGGCTCCTTGCGGCCTTCCGCGAGGACACCGTGGCGCAGAACAGCGCGGTCCTTTTTCTTACCGCGGTGTTTATCGGATTCTTGATCTGGAATGTGCTGCACGACCTCAACCGGGGCCAGCGTTCGACCGGCGAGCGGATCTTTGGCGCCCTCTGCGCCTACGTGTTCATCGGTCTCCTGTTTGCGATGGTTTTCGCCCATATGGAGTATCGGCAGCCCGGGACGTTTGTCAGCTCCCAGGAATTGATCCTCGAAGGGGCTTCGGAGGAGTCGACCTTGATGTCGATCTTCACGTATTACAGCTTTGTCACACTCACCACCCTCGGCTATGGCGACGTCACGCCGGTGGCCGAGCACGCGCGGACTCTGGCCTGGGTCGAAGCTCTCCTCGGTCAGCTCTACCTGGCGGTGATGGTCGCCGGCTTTGTCGCCGTGCATATCTCGGAGAATTTGGCGAAGAAGCAGGGTGAACCGCCCCCCGATGAATCTGGTGGGGATTCTCAGCGGGCGTGACCGAAGTCAGCGGCGGCAGACAGCGGCCGCGTCAGCCATCAGGGACAGGGACAGGGCCAGCGTCAGCGGCAGGAGTCAGCGGCCGGGACAGCGGCAGCATCGGCCTCCAAACATCGTTCTCCTTGCCATCCGTTTGCCTCCGCCCAAATCGGGCCCAGATTTGTGTTGCACGCGGGACGCGTGCGCCGCACCCAACGCCGTTTGTGTGCACGCTCTGCTGCTCGTGCTCGTGCTCGTGCTCGTGCTCGTGCAGAGATGGGAATTCTGGGAGTGCTTCGATGCAAACATCGGGCACGGAAACGGAGACGGGCACGGGCACGGAGCTCACCACGTCCTGGTCACCTTGGACAGCCCGCGCGGGTCCTCGGTGTCGTACCCCTTGGCTCGGGTCAGGAAATAGCAGAAGAGCTGCGCCGGAATGATCGCCGGGATCGGGCTCACCCATTCCGGAAGGTCGTCGGGCAACACGAGCGCGGTGTGGGAGAGGTCGACGGCGGCCTGTTCGTTGGAGATCGCCAGAAGCTCCACCTGCCGCTCTTCGACAAGCCGCTTCAGGAGGGAGATCAGATTCTCAGAGTCGCCGCCCCGGGGGACAACGGCGAAGACCGGGAACCCGTCCTGGGCGAGGGCCATCGGACCGTGCTGGAAGTCGGCCGGCGAGTAGGCATCGGCAACGATGTAGGCGAGCTCCTTGAGCTTGAGCGACCACTCGAAGGCGGTGGCGTAGTTGAAACCTCGGCCGAGCACCACGCACTGCGAGATGTCACGATAACGTTCGGTCGCGACCTCGATGGACTCTTCGAGCCCAAGGGCTTCCTCGGACAGAGAAGGAAGCTTTTCGAGCCACTCGCTGTGCTCCGGATTCTCCGACAGCGCGGCCGAAAGCATCGCGATGGCGGTGAGCTGGGTGGTGTAGGTCTTGGTGGCCGCGACCGCCTTTTCCTCCCCTGCCATGGTGTCGATGACCAGCTCGGCCGCCTCGGCGAGGGGTGATGACGGGTCGTTGGTGATGGCGAGGGTCAGCGCCCCCTGCCTCCGGCCTTCCTCGATCACACCGACGATGTCGGGGGACTGGCCCGATTGGGAGATGCCGAGCACCAGGGAGTCGCTGATCTGCGGCGGCGTCCGATACACGCTGAACAGCGAAGGCGCCGCCAGGGCCACGGGCAGGCGGTTGAACGAGCCCCACAGGTACTTGGCGTAGAGACCGGCGTTGTCGGAGGTTCCGCGGGCGGCGAGGAAGACCCAGCGAATACTCATCTCCCGAATGCGGTTGGCGATTCCACCGACCGCGTTGTGCTGCGAAGCGAGAAGCCGGGCAATGGCCTCGGGCTGTTCGAGTATCTCATCTCTCAGACCCATGGCCGCTCCCCGGGAAACGAATCGTGGTGATTCCTGCCGGACCTCATGTCCCCCATTCCCACTTCTCCCCTGCGACGACCTTGCTCCCCTGCTCAGTGATGCTCAGCCGCCGCCGTCTCCTCCTCCGCCCGACATCCCTCGGCCGTCAGGCTCGCCGGAAGAGCCGCCGCGCACAGCAGCTTGGCAACCGGCTCGATGATCATCAGCTCGGTCTGAGCGACGGGCTCGCGGGCCTCGAGCAGACGATCGAGCCGAGCTTGCAGCCAGTCGGCGCCCATCCTTTTCTCGGATGCGGCGGCGTGGAGGGCCTCGAGTCCGATCGATGCGGTGTCGCGGAGGGCCTGTGACATGGGTTCCATTTCCCACAGTGCGGGTGAGGACCGCAGGGTGGCTTCGAGGGCGGCGTGGTTCGCCTGCCACGCGAGGAGCTCCGATCGCGCGGCGTTGAGGTCGTTCTGATCGGAGAAGTCGCTGTCGATCAGCCGCTCCACCGTGCCCCGGAAACGGCGGGCCGGGATCGCGTCCGGCCAGGCCGCGTCGACCATCCGCGTCAGAGGCGAGAACTGGGTGTGCTTTCTCTGGCGGCCGCGGCTGTAGACCTTGACCGGTTCGATGGCCCCGAGAAGGACCCCGAGCGCACCAGTGTCGCGGCACTGGCAGAGCCGGCGAAGCATCATCTCCCGGTTCCGCTCGTGCTGCAGCCCGAGCTCCTCGAGCATCAGGCTGATGCGATCCAGTCTCCGGTACATGTCGTCGAGATCTCGCACCCGGCCCGGAGACCATAATCGCTCGGCGATGGCTGCGGTGCGCGGCCAGATCCGAGAGTCGACGGTCTCAGGGGAGACATACTCGGCCCACATGGTGGCCTCGCCGCCGAGGATCCGTGCAGCCTCGTCGAATGAAAGGCCCGCGTCCACCGGCAAAGGGTCGTTGAGATAGTGGTGGTGCGTGGGATGGATGAGGTCGATGTAGTATCCGTTGGAGAGGATCCCCGCGTAACCGAGACGAGCAGCCTTGAAGAGCGACTCACGGCCGCGCCACGACTGAATCACGATGCTCTTCGGCAATCCGTCCTGAAAGATCTCATCCCAGCCGATCATGCGTTTGTCGTAGCGGGTCAGGATTTCCAGCACCCGCTCGTTGAAGTGGCGTTGCAGCATCAGCGGTTCGTCGTATCCGTTGGCCTCCATGAATGAGACGATCTCCGGGTTGGCCAGCCAGTGCTTGCCGTTATTCTCGTCACCGCCGATGTGGATGAACTCGTCGTCGAACAGATCGGCCATCTCGGCAAAGAAGATGTCGAGGAAGACATAGGTCTCCTCAATGACGGGGTTGACGGTCGGGTCGAAGATGCCCCAGCTGCGTTCGATCTTGTAGGGTCCGGGTGCGCTCGCCAGCTCGGGGTAGGCGGTCAGCCACGCGGTGCCGTGGCCCGGAAGGTCGAACTCGGGCACCACCCGAATGCCGCGGTCCGCGGCGTACTCGATGATCTCCCGGATCTGCGAGCGGGTGTAGTAGTCGCCGTCGGAACCGAGCCGGTGCAGCCTCGGCAGCGCCAGGGATTCCACCCGAAATCCCTGGTCGTCAACCAGGTGCCAGTGCAGGACGTTGAGCTTGACCGCGGCCATCCCGTCGAGATTGCGTTTGACCATCGCGACCGGCATGAAGTGACGGCTCGCATCGATCATCAGACCGCGCCACGGGAAGCGCGGCTCGT
>CBDTWX010000384.1:0-5786 GCA_965364305.1 uncultured Thermoanaerobaculia bacterium | reverse complement strand
ACCGAGCCGGACATGGGGCCAGCCGAGGCTGGAAAACAGCCGCTCTTCCGCCGGTGAGAACCCGCCCTCGGGACCGACGACCAACAATCGGCCCGCAGCCGCCGGAATATCGACAGGCGCCACACCTTCCGGGTCAGCGACAACCGCGCCGCCCCCGGAGCGCTGGGATTCCACCACATCATCGAGTCGACGAACTTCGACGATATCCATGGCCCAAGGCCGGCGACACTGTTTCGTGGCCTGCAGCCCGACGCGCCGCCAGTGTGCCAAACGCCCCGCCGCTGTGCGACCCCCGACCTGAGTGCGTTCCGTGAGAATCGGCAGAAGGCGCCGCGTGCCGACCTCGACCAGCTTCTGAACCGCCCAATCCATCGCCTGACGACCAACCACCGCCAGGGCAACAGACACCCCTCCACCACCCGGAGGGTCCTCGACGCGAACCGCCACCACCTCGGCCTCAACCCTCTTCTTTTCAACTACACGGATCACCGCTTGGGCAACCAGCCCTTCTCCGTCCACCAACACCACCCTGTCGCCCGGGCGCCGGCGGAGTGGACCCGCAGTATGGCTGGCTTCAGACGGATCGAGATCGACAGCTTGCCCGACCTCCGGCTGAAGAACAGAATCGATGAGCAGCCACGGCGGGTTCTTCATCGGTCGGACGGTGCTGCCGACAGGCTTGCCCACTCGCCGAGCACCCTTCGGCTCCTGGTTTCGAGACCCGCCGATGACAGGGCCCCGGTCACGGAGTCAATTTCGGCCTCCAACAGCCCCGCCAGGATGACGAGACCATCCGTCGCGAGGACCCTCGACATTTCGGCGAGAAGCGGCAGGAAGTTCGAAGAAATCATGTTGCACAAAACGACCTGAAACCGGGCCGCGCCGATGCAGGTAACCGGGCCGAGTACCAATTGCACGCGGGGAGACCACTCCTGTTGGACGCACGTTTGACGGGCTACCCACATCGCGGCCTCGTCGATGTCTAGCGCCACCACTTGGCGTGCGCCGAGGCGTTCCGCCGCAAGGGCGAGGATCCCTGAACCGGTGCCGACATCGAGCACATCAGCACCGGCAACTTCGATATTCTCCAGTGCCATGAGCATCAACTTTGTCGACTCGTGGCTGCCGGACCCAAAGGCCGTTCGGGGTTCGATCACCAAGCGCCGTCGTTCTTCAGGGGCCCTGGTGGGATCATCCGGGTGGGGATCGATCCACCAGACGTGACCCACCGCAAAGGGTCGAACGGTATCTCTATAGCCTTCGAGCCAGTCCTTTTCCCACGGCACTCGATACAAAGGTTGGATGCCCCACGGTCTTCGAGCACAGCGGCAAGCCGAGACAATGCATCGGCGTCGGTCGATTCGGCGTAGATCGCGGCGTTGACCACATCTCCTCTGGATTCCTTGATCTCGATGCCGAGGGTCGGCGACGCGGCCACCAGAAGTGGCAGCTCGTCCTCCAAACCTTTCGAGAGACTGCAGCGAAGACACAAATATGTGGTCACTGAAGGAAAGGTCAGTCGCCGCCGCCGAACGCCCGCTTGAGTCGGTCGAAGAAACCTCGGTCATCCTCCGGTTCGAAGCCACCGCCAAGCTCGGCGACATCCTCGAGAAGCCGACGTTGTTCAGATGTGACTCTTTTTGGCACGACGACTCGGAGGTGAACGTGGAGATCTCCGCGGCGACGACCGTTGACATGGGGCATTCCGAATCCACTCAAGCGCAAGATGTCACCGGGTTGCGAGCCCGCAGCTACCTCGATCTCCCGATCCTCGCCGAGGATCGTGGTGATCGGCACCTTGGCGCCGAGCATTGCCTGGTAGACCGAAACCGGCAGCTCGACGTGGAGATCATCGCCGTCGCGGGCAAACAGATCGTGGTCATCGATCGCCATCACGACGTAAAGATCGCCCGGCGGCCCTCCGAGCGCACCTCCCTCGCCTTCGCCCGAGAGGCGTAAACGCATGCCGTTGTCGACGCCCGGTGGGACCTTCACCGTGAGCGTCGCCTCACGTTCGGTTTGACCCCGACCGTCACAGTTGCTGCACGGATCGCGATTCACCCTGCCACCACCGCCGCAGCTCGGGCATGTCTGGGCAACCGACAAGAATCCCCTGCGAAAGGCCACCTGTCCCGAACCCTGGCAGGTACCGCAGTTCTCGGGCGTGGTGCCGGGTTCGGAGCCCGTCCCGGAGCAGCGCTCACAGGTCTCCCTGCGTGGCACCCTGATCGAACGCTCCAGACCGGCCGCCGCTTCCTCGAGATTGAGCCTCAGGGTGTATTGGAGATCGTGTCCCCGCCGGGGTCTGGGCCCGGTCGCTCCCCGCCGCCCGCCAAATATGTCACCAAAACCGAAGAGATCACCGAGGATGTCCGCGAAGTCTCCGAAAGCACCCGGATCGAATCCGGTAAAGCCCTCGCCGCCAAGACCTTGGTGACCGAAACGATCATATCGGGATCGCTTGTCGGCGTCTGAGAGCACCGCGTACGCTTCGGAGGCCTCTTTGAACTTCTCCTCGGCCTCCGGGAGGTCCGGGTTTCGGTCGGGGTGGTATTTGATCGCGAGCTTGCGGTATGCAGCCTTGATCTCGCTGGCCGGCGCATCCCGGTCAACGCCCAGAATTTCATAGTAGTCGCGTCGAGTTCCCGTAGGCATCGAGGGGTGTCACTCGCTTTCAGATTTGATGTTGGCGTCTTCTTTGGGGCCCGGAGCGGCGGGGTTCATCTGGAATTCGCCACCAAGCGCAGCAACCGGATCCGTCATGATGACGTGAGTCAACGATTGTGCCGATTCTTGCACTGCAGCAATCGCCTCCTCGAGGACAGAGCGTTCCTCGCTGTTCAGGGCCTTGCGGGCGCGGTTCAGCGTCGCCCGTACGTCCTCCCGGTCACGACTCGAAAGACCCGCACCGAACTCACGAAGAACCCTCTCGTTGGTGTAAAGAAGGCCCTCGAGGCGATTCTGCTGCTCGCGAATTCGCCGATGCTCTTCGTCATCCTTGCGGAACCTGTCGGCTTCGGCAATCAACCCGTCAATCTCGGCTTTCGACAGACCACCCGCAGGATTGACCTCGATGCTCTGCTGTTTTCCGGTCGCGAGATCGCGCGCGCTGACATTGACGATCCCATTGGAATCGATCGAAAACGTGACCTCGATCTGTGGCACGCCGCGAGGAGCGGGCGGAATTCCAACCAGGTCAAACCGACCGAGAGACCGGTTCTCACTTGAAATCCCGCGTTCACCTTGAAGAACATGCACATTCACCGTGGTCTGATTTTCACCCACCGTGGTGAAGATCATCGACTTCTTGGTCGGAACGGTGGAATTGCGATCGATAATTTTTGTGAAGAGGCCTCCGTGGGTCTCGATGCCCAGGGAGAGAGGGGTCACGTCGAGCAAGATCAGGTCCTTGACCTCACCCTGCAGGATACCGGCCTGAATCGCAGCACCGATTCCAACAACCTCGTCCGGGTTGATCTCCTGGTTGGGTTCGTGTTTGAAGAATTCGCCGACGGTCCTCTGCACCAAGGGCATCCGGGTCTGGCCACCCACCAGGATGATCTCGTCAATGGCGGCGGCATCGATCCTCGCCGCTTCGAGAGCATTTCTGCAGGGTTCGAGTGTGCGTTCGACCAGATCCTTGACTAGATCCTCGAGCTTGCTCTTGGTCAGAGTGACCTGAAGATGCTTCGGCCCTGTGTGATCGGCGGCAATGAAGGGCAGCGAAACCTCGGTTTTTTCGCTCGTCGAGAGTTCGCACTTGGAAGCCTCGGCAGCCTCCTTGATACGCTGCATTGCCATCATGTCGTCGGAAAGGTCGAGACCGGTTTCAGTTTTGAACTCCTGGAGAAGGAACTCCATGATTCTGGTGTCGAAATCCTCTCCTCCGAGAAAGGTGTCTCCCGCGGTCGATTTCACCTCGTATATGCCGTCCCCGATCTCGAGGATCGAGATGTCGAATGTCCCACCGCCCAGGTCGTAGACCACAATGGTCTCGTTCTTGTTTTTGCCAAACCCGTAGGAGAGCGAGGCTGCAGTCGGCTCGTTGATGATGCGAAGGACCTCGAGACCGGCAATCGTTCCGGCGTCTTTGGTCGCCTGGCGCTGGCTGTCATCGAAGTACGCCGGTACCGTGATGATTGCCTGGGTGACCTCCTCGCCGAGGAACTCCTCGGCGAACTCCTTGATCTCGCGCAGTATGAACGACGACATCTCCGGTGGGCTGTACTGTCGTTCGAGGATCTCTATGCTGGCATCGCCATTGCTGGCCTCGACGATCGAAAACGGGACCAACGTCCGCGCCCAACGAACTTCCTCGGAGTCGAAACGGCGCCCGATGAGCCTCTTCACCGCGTAGGCAGTGTTCTGGGGGTTGGTCATTGCCTGGCGTCTGGCGATCTGACCGACCAGACGTTCACCGGCGGCTGTGAAGGCGACCACCGAGGGAGTCGTTCGCGCCCCCTCCCGGTTGGGAATGACCACCGGTTTGGTGACATCGACCACCGCCGCGCAGCAGTTGGTGGTGCCGAGATCGATGCCGACTATTTTGCTCACGACTCGCCCCCCTCGCCGTTGTCAATTGCCTCCGGATCAAACGCGACACCAACCAGGGCCGGACGAATCAGCCGCTCCCCCATCGTGTAGCCCTTGAGCATCACGAAGGACACCGTGCCCGGAGATCGCTCGCTGTCCTCCACCCTCTGCACGGCTTCGTGGAGCTCCGGGTCGAACGGCTCGTCAACAGGGTTGACCGCGGCCACTCCTCGGCGTTCCAGAACGTCCCAGAGCTGTTTGGCGATCATCTCGACACCCTGTAGAAATGCGCCGCCATCGCCTTCCGCGTGTTCCAGGGCTCGCTCGAAGTTGTCGAGAACCGGCAGCAGATCCCTGACAAAATCTTCCGCAGCCGCCCGCCGATCGGTGCCACGTTCTCGTTCGACCCGTTTGCGAAAATTGTCAAACTCGGCCAGCTTCCTCAGATACATTTCGCGAACGTGCTCGAGCTCGGTTCTCAGATCGTCTGCGCCCTCGCCACCGGACGGTTCGTCGGACACGTCCGCATCCCTGGGTTGCTCGACCATGGATGCCACATCCGAATCCTGATCAACGAACTCGATTTCGATCTCGTCGTTTTCGACGTCGGCGTCCATCGGGAATTCCTCGTCGTCACGCATGATTCGCCCCTGACGATTCCAACATCTGAGTCAATGTATCTCCTATGTACTCAACGACTGGAACGATTCTCTGGTAATCCAACCGACGCGGCCCGACCACACCCACCGCGCCCGCCCGACGCCGGTCTCTGAAATACAACGTTGCCACGATTCCCAGATTCCCGGACGCGGTTGCTTCCGATTCCTCACCGATGAGCACCTGTGTGCGCCCATGAGCGAAGGCACGCCGAAATTCCTTTGCCAAGCACGATCTGTCCTGCAGCGTCGCGATGAGCGATCGAACCCGGTCAATCTCGGTGAAATCGGAGCTCGCCAAGAGGTTTTCCGTGCCGGCAATTCTGACCTCGGCATCATCCTCCTGTCGACAGAAGAGCAATCTGATCGCTTCGCACGCAACTGTTTGAATCTGATCGGCGCCCACGTCGTCGACCACACCAGTCAGTCGATCGAAGCGATTCTCGATCTCGCGTATCGGTACTTCCGCCAGGAGTCGTGTGAGATAGTTGGAGAGGACTTGAAGCTGCTCTCTAGACTGGACCGTACCGAATTCCAAAACCCGTTTCTCAACTGCGCCATCGTCGGTGACCACTACACCCAGGACGCGGCGGTCGT
>CBDTWX010000383.1:0-5789 GCA_965364305.1 uncultured Thermoanaerobaculia bacterium | reverse complement strand
AGTCCATAGCCCGCCGCTTCGAGCCGTCCCAACGATCCCCCGGCGCCGAGAGTCTTGCCGGTGATTGCGCCAGGCGCGCGCCCGCCTCGCAAGACCTCATACTCGTCGAGCATCCAGGTCATGTGCTGGCCCGACGTCATGATGTCGGGCGCCGGCACGTCGCGGCATGGCCCGATGGTTCGTGCCACCCGCCGAATCCACCCGCGGCAGATTCGCTCGAGCTCGGCGGTGGTGAGGGTATGGGGATCGCAGACCACCCCCCCCATGCTGCCGCCAAGCGGAAGGTTGACGAGGGCCGTCTTCCAGGTTGTCCACATCGCGAGGGCGCGCACCGTTTCGATGGTCTCCTGCGGGTGGAAACGCACGCCTCCCCAGGCAGGTCCTCGGGCGTCGTTGTGCTTCACCCGGAAACCCTCAAAGATCTCAACCTGGCCGTTATCGAGACGGCAGGGTCAGACGGTGCTCGTGGGACGGCTTTCGGAGGAGGGAGCGGGTGGCGGCATCAAGACCCATCAGGTCGGCGAGCCGATCGAATTGAGCCTGGGCCTCGGCATACGGGTTGAAGGAGGATTCGCTATTCATCGCGGGCTCCTCTCAGGAAGATGATCGCATATCGCTGAAGCGAATTCGGAATTCGGAATTATGAATTCGGAATTCCCGCCCTCCCTCCCCAGAAACTGGGGTGGCTGGGTGGGAATTGAGAATTCAAAATTCAAATTTGAGAATTCAGAAAAACGGCGGCGCCGAAGCGCCGCCGTGTTCAAAGGACGATTGAAATCCTAGACCAGTCCTTGGTCGATCATGGCATCAGCGACCTTGACAAAGCCGGCGATGTTCGCGCCGACCACGTAGTTGCCCGGCTGGTCGTACTCGGCGGCGGTCGTCACGCAGGCCTCGTGGATGCGGCTCATGATGTCGCGCAGGCGGTTGTCGACCTCCTGGCGAGTCCAGGACAGCCGCTGGCTGTTCTGCGACATCTCGAGTCCGGAGACGGCGACTCCGCCGGCATTGGCCGCCTTGCCTGGTCCATAGAGGATTTTCTTCTCGACAAAGAGCTCGACGGCCTCGGGGGTCGACGGCATGTTGGCGCCCTCGGAGACGACAAAACAGCCGTTGTCCATCAAGGTCTTTGCGTCGTTTGCGTCAAGCTCGTTCTGGGTCGCGCACGGCAGAGCGATGTCGCACTTGACGTTCCACACGCCTGTGCCCTCCTGGTAGGTGACCCCCGGGAACTTGTCAGCGAGCTCGCGGATGCGCCCGCGACGGACGTTCTTGAGATCCATCACGTCTTCCCACATCTCCTGGGTGAGGCCGTCCTCGATGACCACAAAACCCGACGAGTCGGACAAGGTCACGACCTTGGCGCCGAGCTCGAGACATTTTTCGGAGGCGTACTGGGCGACGTTTCCGGAACCGGAGACCGCGACCCGCTTGCCCTCGAAGCTGTCGTCGCGCGTGGCCAGCATATCCTGCGCAAAGTAGACGCAGCCGTATCCGGTCGCCTCGGGACGGATCAAGCTTCCGCCCCAGTTGAGACCCTTGCCGGTGAGCACGCCTTCGAAGCGGTCCTTGATGCGCTTGTACTGGCCAAACATGAAACCGATCTCACGTCCTCCGACCCCGATGTCACCGGCAGGTACGTCGGTGTCGGCGCCGATATGACGGAAGAGCTCAGTCATCAGGCTCTGACAGAATCGCATGACCTCGTTATCCGACTTTCCCTTGGGGTCGAAGTCCGAGCCGCCCTTGCCACCGCCCATGGGGAGGGTGGTCAGCGAGTTCTTGAAGACCTGTTCGAAACCGAGGAACTTGAGAATGCCGAGGTTGACGGTAGGGTGGAAACGCAGGCCTCCCTTGTACGGTCCGATGGCCGAGTTGAACTCTACGCGGAATCCCTTGTTGACCTGCACCTCGCCGCGGTCATCCATCCAGGGAATCCGGAACATGATGACTCTCTCCGGCTCCACGATGCGCTCGAGGATGCGATGGTCGAGGTATTTTGTGTGGCGTTCGAGGACCGGCACCAGTGATTCGACGACTTCCTCGACGGCCTGATGGAACTCCGCCTCGCCGG
This sequence comes from uncultured Thermoanaerobaculia bacterium, assembly GCA_965364305.1. Taxonomy (GTDB): domain Bacteria; phylum Acidobacteriota; class Thermoanaerobaculia; order Thermoanaerobaculales; family Sulfomarinibacteraceae; genus Sulfomarinibacter. Next base: position 3,715 of record CBDTWX010000383.1, on the reverse strand, counting down.
GGTTCTTGGCAACGACTCCGCGCATGAACTGTTCGGCAAATAGCTTTTCAACTGGACGCATGGGCCCTTCCTCCTGGGGTTTGGGATATCGACAGACGCCGGGAGATTCCCGATTTCATCGCGGGGAGGATACTCCACAAAATGCGAGCTTGCAAGGAACTTGTGACCGAATTCACAATGGATCGGCTTTCGATTGTCTGGCGCTGAACGGCTGGCTCGGCTCCACACACCAACAAATTGAGGAATCCAACAATCCAATGGTTAAAGAAGCGATTCGGCGCCAGACAATCGAAAGCCGATGGCTGCGGCTGACGCCGCAGGAGGTGGGTGTCGCCCCTTCGGAGCTCACCAATGACTCCAACTAGCAAATTGCTCGCTCATCGGAAGATCGGAGGCCAGGATCGCCGGTCGAAGTGTCTGTGGCGCCTTCCAGATCTCGATGAGCAAGGTATTCGTTGGTTGCTCGGTGCTGAAGGCGGCGAACGAGACGTTGGAACGTTAGAACGTTAGAACGTTCAACGTTTCAACGTTGTGACCTCGCTGGGCGGGACGGATCGAGAATCGAGGATCACGATTCGAGAATCACTCCACGGCTCGTCGAGCCGTCGACCAGGACCTGCGCCGGGTAGTCGAGACGGAGATGCCTGACAACGCCGCCCATCGCGACGGTCCTGGGCTCCTGGCGGTCGAGCCAATCCCAGTTGATCACTCCGCCACCCTCGGCCACGTGCACGGCAAAGAACGCAACCCCGAAACAGGTCAGATTGTGAAAAAAGTGAGAGCCAAGAGACGGTTCGACCTGCAGGTCCAGGAAGTCGGTTTCGACGATCGCACGGGCGGAGCTGATCTGCGGCCAGGTGACCGGGATGCCGAGCCACGGGTCACGCGAACCCCATCGGCCGGGTCCGATGAGGATCGAGTGGCGCCCGTCGCGCCGCAGCTCGCGGTTGATCTGCTCGATGGTCGCCGCCGCCTCGATCGTCTGCGAGCGCTCCATCCGGCGCGGGTCGATGATCACCATATCGGAGATGGTCTCCCGGCGGCCGTGACCCAATGCGACCTCCGACCGGACGACCGCCCGGGCCTCCATCGACTCGTCGAGATCGATCTCGACCTCGAGCTGCTCGAAGACCATTGGCCTGAGCTGGAGTACGTTGAAGGTCTGGCGGCGTCCGAGACCGGGCTCGATGTGGGCGGCAAACTCGATTTCGGCCGGGCTCGCGAGCCCTTTCTCACAGGTATCGAGCAGCCGGGTGAGGATTTCCGGGAGGGGGATGACCCGGCTGTTGAGCAGTGAGGCGAACGAGATCAGGGGCGAGCCTCCCTCCTCGACTCCCGAAACGATCCGGTCATTCGCCCGGTCGTAGGTGGATGCTACGGGGGTGGCGGCACCGTCTCGTACGGCTTCGCCGACCTCTTCATGGAGTAGGTTGGCGTCTGTTCGGACGCCGGGAATGACATCGTTGTTGGACAGGTCAAGGGCGTAGAATCGACGCTGCGCATTTCGCAGGATGTCCTTGACCGCCGAAAACTGTGGCAGGACCTGCGGTTGTCTGGGACAGAAACGGAGCGCTTCGAAACCCTCGACCACCGACTTCCCGAGTCCTAGCGCCACCTGTGCTACGCCATCCTCGGGTTTCATGTCGCCGAAAGGGTAGAAGTTGTAGGAGGCGGCGGTGCCCGAAAAGGTCGGGTAGAAGCGATCGCCGTAACGTTTGCCCACGAGGCGCTGGATGAGCACGGCCATCAGCTCCTCCTCGATCCGGTAGGGCGTGGTTTCGAGATAGTCGCGCGCATTCTGGAAAAAGGTCGATGCATAGACCACCTTGATCGCCTCGAGAAGCTGCGCCAACCGGATGTCGAGCGAGGGGTGGTTGTTGGGGAGCATGATGGTCGCATAGACCCCGGCAAAGGGCTGGTAGACCGAGTCCTCGAGGATGCTCGAGGAGCGCACGGCGATCGGGTCGCAAACCTGCTCGAGAAAGGAACCGAGGTCTGATCGCAGCTCGTGGCGGAAGCGAGCGCGTCGGATGTAGTCGAGCACCTGCTGATCCTGCATGTCCTCGGAACGGCTGACGAAGCCGCGGAGCCTGTTGTCTTCGAGGAACTCCTCGAACACGTCGCTCGCAATCACAACGGTCTGTGGAATCGCGAGCTCGACCGTTTCGGTGTCCAGGACCTCGCGGGCCAGGATCTTGTGCATGAAGGCCAGCCCGCGTCCCTTGCCGCCGAGAGAACCGGAGCCGATCTTGGCAAACGCGGTGAAGTCGTTGAACCGATCGGGGTCGAAATCGGTGATGACGTGCTGTTGAATCTCACGCAGATACCCCGTGATGGTGTTGATGAGATAGCTGCGGAGTTCGGACGGCGATGCAAAATCGGAGACCTTGCGTGGGCGAAGCATCGAGGCGAGTTCGAACTCGGTCCGCGCCTTGAGCCAGGCCGAAAAGTGGTTGCGGCCGGCGTGAAAGACGAGGCTTTCGCCCGGAACCTCTGCCAGCGACTGGAGCAGCGAACGCATTCCGCTGGCTCGAGAGATCGGTGAACCGTCAGGAAGCTTGAAGATGAAATCGCCGAAACCGAAGTGATCGAGGATGTACTGCCGAAGGTCCTCGAGGAGGTGGGGCGACTGTTTGCTCATGAACTCCGCGCCGACGGCGAGCGCCTTCTCCTCATGGGCCCGTTCCATTGACTGGACGAGAATCGGCAGGTCGTCGTCGTTGACGCGGATGCTCCTGGCGAGACGGATTCCAGCCTCGAAATCGAGTTCACCGTCGCGTGGAAAGCTGACGTCGGTGATGATGCCGAGGAGGTGACCGGCGTACCGCTCGTAGAGGTCCCACGCCTCCTCGTAGTCCTGGGCGAGCAGAATCTTTGGCCGCGCCCGGATCCGCAGCAATCGGTGGGAGAGGTTGACCCCCTCGGACATCAGGCGTCCGGTCTGACTCGTGATTTCGGTGTAGAAGTGCGGCAGGTAGACCGAGTAGAAGCGAGGCTCGTCCTCGACCAATATGATCGCCTGGACGCCTCCGACGAGGATGTCGTGCTCGGCATTGCGTCGGTCCTCAACCTGTTTGATCATGGCCAGCAACGCCGCAACATTTCCCTGCCACAGAAAGGTCCAATCGATCTCACCGCTCGCTCGAACATCCTCCAGCCACGGCAGCTCCCAGGCGTGAGCTGCGATCAGTCCGACCGGCAGACTGGGCTGGGACTCTTTGATCCGGTGCACCAGCTCGCCGATCTCCATGTCGGGCATGCGGGGGGTGGTGATCACCATGTCGAAGTCACGCTCTTCAATCAGGGCCAACGCTTCGGCGGCCTCCGCAGCGCGGGTGAAACGGGGCGCAAAGCGAAGGTTGAGATCGAGGTTTCGATACTCCTCGATGACCAACTCGGTCAGCTGGCCGTCCTCCTCGAGGATGAACGAGTCGTAATGGGAGGCGACGAGGAGGATCTCGATGATGCGGTACTTCATCAACGCCGAGAATTCCTCGGTGTGCATTCCGTACCGGCTTCTCAGCTCGATTGAGTCGTTGGCCACGCCGCTTCCTCGCTCGGTACAACGGTAACCCACCCGCAGAGAATTAGGAATGAGGAGTTAGGAATGCCCACCCGCCCGTCCCCCGCCCGCACACCCGGATACGGGATGCAGGCTGCAGGATGCGGGACCACCCACCCGCCCAGCCCCGGATTTCAGATTTCGGATTTCGAA
>CBDTWX010000382.1:0-5806 GCA_965364305.1 uncultured Thermoanaerobaculia bacterium | reverse complement strand
TGCTCGGCGGAGGCCGGTTGCGATTTGGGCAGCAGACCAAAACGCGGCACCTCGGTCAGCTCAGGATGCGCGACCATCACCTCTGGAATATCCAGCAGCAGCTTCTGGACGTATGAGTTTTCCCTGAGAGCTCGGTCGAGGATGAAGTCGTTGAGGCCGATCTTCGACTCCTTGAATAACGCATAGACGACCTTTTTCTTCATCTTGACGGGAAGAGTAGCGGTGTCGTACTCCCAGATCTCGGTCGCCCCCTCCTCGTCATAGTAACCACCTGCGGTAAGGTTCCCACTCGCCTCGCCCTGAGCGACGTTGCCACCAACCGCAGCGCCTGCGGCACGCGCGTCACGCTTCGAGAACCGACCGAGCACGATCAGGATTCGTCCGCGATCCGACATCGCTCCCCGCGTAGTTCCGTAGCCGAAGTTGGCGTCCGCGGCCTCCACCCGCATGTTGAAATCCTGACGGAACTCGTTGACCGGGGTCTCGAGGTCGGGATCCCGTTTCGCCCAGAACAGCTCGATGAACGACTGCGCCGCCGCGTCGTCAGAGAGCCCTTTCCACTGTTTCTCCTCATTCTTGGTGAGTAAAAAACCTTCCGGGCCCTCGAAGTAATCCGCGTACTCGGCCGACATCTGCGCCGAAAGCGGCGCAGCGGTCATGAGAAGAACAGTCAGTGCGGTCAGCAGATATCTGCCCATGGAATCCCCCTTTTTCGCCCGGAGATTATACTCCCCCGATGTGGAGCAATGCCGAAACCAGATCTCAGTTTCAAGAACCGATCCGAGAACGATGCAGATCTCACATCTCTCGAGCCTCGAACGCCCTTCAACCGGCGAGGCATCGATGTGGTAGCCTGAGTGCCATCAAGGAGAAGGAAGATGACCATCTTGCTCGCGATGATTCTGATGTTGGCCCCGGCGGCTCAATCCGACGAGCCGAGGGCCTTCGGGATGATTCTCGAGGGTGCCGAGGCCGAAGAGTACCTCCGTACCTCAGAGGTGCTCGATATGGAACGAATCCCGGTCGGGGTGACAGAGCCTCAAAAAGTCACTCTCCAAAAAGGAGAACAGATCCTCCACGCAATTTGGAAGACCATCGACGCGGAGCAGCGGATCGAGCAACTCGACGGCAAGGTACCCGAGATCGGTTTCCGCGACTCCTACAAGCACGAGATCGCCGCCTACGAGCTCGACAAGCTCCTCGGTCTCGGCCTCGTGCCACCGACTGTCGGACGCAAGATCGACGGAGAGAATGGATCCCTCCAGCTGTGGCTCGAGGGCGTCATGACCGACACCGAGCGACGCAGGAAGAACATCGACCCGCCCAACCCGCGAGCCTGGAACGACCAGATGTTCACCATTCGACTTTTCCTCCAGCTCACCCACGACACCGACTACAACAACGTCTCGAATCTCCTGATCGACCCGGACTTCCGGATCTACGCGATCGACTTTTCGCGCGCGTTCCGGCTGCAGCGCGATCTTCGCAAGGAGGAGTCCCTCACCCGTTTTTCAAGGACCGTCGTCGATCGCCTTCGCACCCTCGATGACCAGGCGGTGAAGGACACACTGTCTCCCTGGCTCACCAAGGGCCAGATCAAGAGCCTGCTGATTCGCAAAGAAAAGATCCTCGAGCTGGTTGATCAGAGAGTCGCCGAGAGAAGCGAAGCCGCGGTGATGTATCCCTGAGCCCGTCTCCACGCCCGAATAAGTCGATACTCGTTGTTCGTGCTCGTGCTCGTGCTCGAACCACCCGCCTACCCGGATGACGGACGACCGCGGAGACGGGTTCAACGACAGGATTCAGCGGCAGCGGCCGTAATCAGCGACATGGGCAGCAACCTGCGTCAGATTCAGCGGCAGGGAACAGGGACAGCGGGCAGCGACCGATATCAGGAGCAGCGACTGCCTTTAGTGGCAGTGGTCAGTGTGAGAGGCCGCTGTGGTCACCTCCGGGTCGTTCAAAAGGGGAAAGTAGCCGGTGGTCATTCGATGTCAAGGGCAAGCCGGTCAAGCCGGTGCGCAGCACCCTTGACATTGAATGACCACCGGCTCGAGGGAGGGCATGAACGACCCGGAGGTGACCATGTCCAACGTCCTCTATAACACCAACCTCATTGCCCATGAAAAGGCCCTTCAAGCTGCTGGCGATGCCATCACACTCGTGATGAGGGTGCCGGCTCCACTAAAATCGATCGCCGATCAGGTGATCCGCTCGGCGAGCTCGGTTCCAGCAAACCTCGCTGAGGGCCATGGTCGATCTGGCAGAGACCGGTTCCACCACTGGAGGATTGCCTATGCATCTGCCAAGGAAGTCGACAGCCACATGAGGCTTCTCGCTCAGGCTGGAGCCATCAATCGAGCCAAGACCGAGAAGGCGCTGTCGATTTTCGACGAGGTTCGCGCCATGACGTGGAGGCTGCTCAATCGAAAGCGCTAATTCGACCAGCTTGAGCTGGCAACACGGACGCTGAGGACTGCCGCTGCCTCTGTCTTCTGCATCTGTTCCTGTCCCTGGTTGCTGCTACTGTCGCTGCCTCTGTTTTCTGTCGGCGACCTGCCCATCCCCCGCCACCCGCGGGCCCTGAGGGACCCGCCTACAGAACAAACCCCGATCGTCGTTTCAATTTGTCATCCCGACCGAGAGAGCGGAGCGAACGAGCGGAGGGATCTGTGGGGGGAAGGGCGGAAAATCCGAAATTCGAGATTCGAAATTCGAAATGGTCCCGTGGGTGGGCGGGTGGGAATTCCGAATTCCGAATTCCTCATTCCTAATTACCTACCGGCCCTCCCAAACCTGCAAGCTGCCTCCGCACCTCGTCATTCCCGGGTTCGAGCTCGAGGGCGGTGCTCAAAGAGCGGCGCGCACCTTCCAGATCACCCGCGGCCACCTGGAGGGCGGCCAGGTTACGGTGGGCAAAAGGATCTCGAGGATCGAGCTCGACCGCGCGGTCGAGGCAGCGCCGTGATCCTTCGAGGTCTCCCTTTTCGCCGAGCAGCGCGCCGAGGTGGAGCCAGATCGTCGCACTGCCCGGGAAGCGCCTCGTTCCTTCGGCGAGGACGGCCTCGGCGCGGTCCACCTCTTCGAGAGTGCGATAGTGCTGCGCCACACGTACGATCGCCGGCGCTGCCCCATCGGCCGAATCGAGATCAACCGCCTGCCAGAAATGACGGTCGGCCTCCTCATAGCGTCCGGTCTTCCGCAATAGGAAGGCGAAAGCGTAGTGCGGCGGAACGTAGGTGGGGTCGGCTGCGACCGCTCCGCGGTAGTTCCCCTCGGCCCCCTCCAGATCACCGGCGTCCATCAGTCGCATCGCCAGGTTGTGCAGACGCCGCGCCTCGAACCGATCGTAGCTCGGACCGGTCTCAGCGTCGGCCGCTCGAGGCGCGTCGCCGATATAGCCGAGGGCACGAAGCTTTGCCAGCTGCGCGGCCTTGCCCTCGGGCGAAACCTCGGCCCACCGAGACGCTTCGTGTAGCTCCGCCAGCGACACCAACGAGGCATAGTCCACCACGCCTGATACACGGTCGGGACCCGCAACGACCCATCCCGGAACCACCCCCGGCATTCCCTCACCGACTGGCAGACCGGCCAGCGCGAAGAGCGAAGCCGACATGTCGAGGAGGGTCATCACGTGACGGGTTTCTCCCCGCCGCACGGTGGGTCCGGCAACGATGAAGACCGCCTCCTTGCGGTGCCACTGCTCGGCGGTGGCCGTGTGGGCGCCCGCGGCGACCAGCGGCCGGTCTTCAAACCACCGAAAACCGTGATCGGAGACGATCGCCAGGGTATCCTGCGACCCAAGCTTCGCCGCGACCCGACCGATCCAGCGATCGACGTGGGCGTAGTAGCGATCAACCACCGAACCGAAGCGTTGCGCCTCGTCGCGATCAACGATCGGAAGCGGCGGCGGCCGGTGCGGGCCGAAGAGATGTCCCACCATGTCGGTGCCCTCGAGGTAGACCAACACGACCTCGGTGCCGCGGCTCAGCTCGTGGTCGGTCAGCCGCTCAATGGTGTGGGTCGGCGCCATCAGGCGCAGGATCCCACTGATCGGGTCTTCCCATGCCGCGTCGCCTGCCAAGGTTGCATCGAGCTCTCCGCGGCTCACATCAATGATCGGCGACAGGATCTCGGGCGAGAAGTCGGCTCGCCGCATCCTGAGCCTGTCCGCCGCGTCAATGGCCTCGGGCGGATCGGCACTGCCCTCCGTCATACCCTCAAACCCGAAGATCTGCTCGGTCAATCGGTCTGAGTAGACGGTCGCTCCAGGCGGCGCCACGGCCGGGAATGTGGCCCACCAACCTATCACCGCGGTCGTGCGCCCGGCCGTCGCCGCAATCTCCCACAGCGCCGGCACCTTGCGCGCCGCGCTGCCGATCGGGCTCGGCTCCCCTCCCGCCGGATCGCGTTCGACGAAGTCCAAGACCCCGTGGACCTCCGGGTTCACGCCGGTGGCGATGCTCGTCCAGATCAGCGGTGACAGGAGCGGCGGTCGGACGATCACCTCCGCCTGCGCTCCTCGATCGATGAGTTCCTGAATGTTGGGCATGAGCCCTTTTCTCGTCAGGTCGTCGACCAGGCGCCAATCAAGGGCGTCGAGACCCAGAACGATCAGCCTGCCTGGTGTCCGTACCCTTCGGCCAAGCTCCAACCCCGCTGCAGCACGAACGGCGGGTTGGTCTTTCTCCACCCGGATCCTTGCATCGGCGAGAGAAACCGGCGCGAACTCCCCTGCAAGACGATCGGTGACGACGAGCGGGTCGGCTCGAGGTGCGTTCGGGAAGATCTTCTTCCACGTGGGCGAGGTCCGAACGATTGTTTCGATATCCTCCTCTTCCACGTCGAGCAGCGGCATTGCCCATTCGTTCCACGCCGACTCCCAGCCACGCTCCCTGACCGCGCCCGCATCGATCGGCAGAGGGCCAGACCCATCGACCGCCAACGAAAGGCGAGCATCGAGGGTTGGCCCGCTCGCAGTCGGCACCGATATCGGAACGTCGAACACGGCGGCTCCATTCTGTTGCGCGATCTCGACTCGGTCGGCAAACGGAAGAAATGACAGAGTGGGACGCGACGGTAAAAGCCGAACCTTCGATCCGACACGGGAGACAGTCACCACGGACAAGCCGCCCCCCGGAAGAACGACGGAAAGAGCGACGAGAACGACGAGCAGACCGACGATTACCGCGATCCGTGCTCTCCGTTTGACCATCGTGGGAGGCTTCTCTCGGCTCACAACACTGCTATTTCAGCGGCCCACCGAGGCTCGCAAGGTCATCTCGGATCTTCGTATTTCCGGGCGCAAGCTCGGCCGCTCTGGTCAACGCGCGTCGACCCTCCTCGATCTCGCCGAGGGAGATGTGGGCGGCCGCAAGGTTGGCGTGGGCGTTCGGGTTATTCGGCGCCAACTGTACCGCCCGCAGGAGGCACTTTTTGGACTCCGCGTAAAATCCCCGTTCGCCCAGGAAGACGCCCGAGTTGAGCCAGATCTTTTCGTTATTCGGGAACATCGCCCGACCGCGGGCAAAGACCTCCCGAGCCCTGTCGAAATCGCCTCGCTGGCGAAAATCGAGAGCCATCCGCACCACCATCATCTCGCGGTCGCCGACACCAAGCTCGATCGCCCTCCAGATCTCGCGATCCGACTCCTCCAGCCTCCCCTGGTTCCGATGCAGCAGCCGGTACTGCTTCGGCTTTAGCTTCTGCCTCAATGCTGTTCCGTGGGGTCGATGATGCTTATGCCGATAAGCTTATCAAAAACGCCGTCGCTCTCTATGATTTCGCTGAGACATATAAAGGTAAA
>CBDTWX010000381.1:0-5821 GCA_965364305.1 uncultured Thermoanaerobaculia bacterium | reverse complement strand
TGGTCTTCACAGCTGCCTACTTTTTTGTTCAAGGCCGGTTCTCATCGTCGAAGATGACGACCTCCGGGACGGCCACCCCCCTTTCGTCGAGAATGAGCAGCTGGAGAAAGGTCTGGAGTCCGCGAAGCGCGCCGATGTCGGTCGCCGCCTGCAGCTCGATTCCCGTCTCCGTGACCGTCAGCCGGTAGCTTTCGTCGACTCCAACCGCAGGCTCTGCGGCGCGTCCAGCGGTGATCTTCATCGCGGGATTTTCCCTGCCCGCGAGTTCGAGGAAGGTGCTGTTTGAGAAAAACACCGCCGAACGGTCCGACAAGCGGCGCAGCATCCGCAGCACACCTCGATGCAGGCGTGGCGTGGCGCCGTCGCCGTCGATGGTGGCGTTGAAATCGTCACCGATCATGAAGGTCCCGGTGCCGATCTCGATCTGGGCGGGGACCGGCATCAGGTCGAGCGTCGGAAAGGCGACGTCGGCAGCGCCCACGGCGGCTGCGGGGACCGTGAACGCGAGGATGATTGCCAAGAACGGGTGTTTCATTTTCCCCCCTTCGGAGCGAACAGCCTTGGACGTTGTCGTTGGCGTATTCTCGCTCAATCCGGGTTGAAGCGCCATCGAAGTCGAAACCGCGCCTCATCGGATCGGGTTAACATCTGGTTGGATAGGGGGACAACTGAGATGCAGCTCGCCTCGGTTGATTGGTTCGTCATCGTCGTGTGTCTTGCGGCAGCCTTTGCGCCGGCGCTCTACCTCGCGCGCCGAGCCAGCACCGGAACCGCCGAGTTCTTCGCCTCCGGCCGGTCGGCGCCGTGGTGGTTGATCGGCACCTCGATGGTCGCTACGACCTTTTCGACCGACACCCCGAATCTGGTGACCGACTTCGTGCGCACCAAGGGAGTGGCGCAGAACTGGGAGTGGTGGGCCTTCCTGCTCACCGGCATGATGACGGTGTTCTTCTATGCACGATTGTGGCGCCGTTCGGGTGTGCTCACCGATCTCGAGTTCTACGAGCTGCGTTACTCGGGAAAATCGGCGGCCTTTGTCCGCGGGTTCCGGGCGGTCTATCTCGGGCTCTTTTTCAACTGCGCCATCATGGCCTCGGTGACCCTGGCCGCGGTCAAGATAGCCAACGTCATGCTCGGCTGGAGCCGTTTGCAGACGGTCGTGATCTGCGGGGTGATCTGCATCGTATTTTCAGCCTTGGCTGGTTTGTGGGGTGTGCTCGCATCGGATCTGATCCAGTTCGCCATCGCGATGGTCGGCGTCGTGGCAGCCGCCTATGTGGCCCTCTCACAGCCCCAGGTGGGGGGTCTTGCGGGACTGGTCGCCAAGGTGGATCCGGCGACCTTACGGTTGTTGCCGGACTTTTCCGACTGGGGGCTCACCCTTTCGGTGCTCGTGATCCCATTGACCATTCAGTGGTGGTCGGTGTGGTACCCCGGAGCGGAGCCGGGAGGCGGTTCATACATCGCGCAGAGGATGCTTGCCGCCAAGGACGAGAAAAATGCCCTGGCGGCAACCCTGTGGTTCAACATCGCCCACTACGCGCTGCGGCCGTGGCCGTGGATCATTGTCGCTCTGTGCTCGCTGCTGGTCTTTCCGGATCTGGCCGACATCAAGACGGCCTTGCCGCACGTGTCCGATGAGCTGATCGGCAACGACCTCGCCTATCCCGCCATGCTGACCCTGTTACCGGCGGGGCTTCTGGGTCTCCTGGTGGCGTCGCTGCTGTCGGCCTATGTCTCGACCATGTCGACCCACCTCAACTGGGGTTGCTCGTATCTGGTGCACGATCTCTACCGCCGGTTCCTCAATCGGTACGCCTCCGAGACCAGGCTGGTGTGGCTGTCTCGAGTCATGACTGGCGTGCTGATGGTGGTGTCGGGAGCGACGGTGTTCCTTCTCTCCACCGCCGGCGAGGCCTTTCACCTGTTGCTGTCGATCGGCGCGGGCACCGGTTTGATCTATCTCTTGCGCTGGTTCTGGTGGCGGATCAACGCGTGGTCGGAAATCGCGGCCATGGCGGCCTCCTTCTCCATCGCGCTGGCGCTCTTCATAGCCCGAAAAATGGGCCTCGAGATGTCCTCTCATGCCGCTCTGGTGTGGTCGGTGGCGCTGACCACGGGCGTCTGGCTCGCTGTGACTTTCCTCACTCCGCCGACCGATGCCGAAACGCTGCGCCGTTTTTGTCGCACGGTGCGACCCGCCGGTCGCGGTTGGGCGAGGTTCATCGGCGCCGAAGACGACGACCGGCCGCGCGACAGCCTGTCGCTCTCCTTCCTCGGGTGGGTCCTGGGTTGTGCCTTCGTCTACGCGGCCCTCTTCGGGACCGGTGCCCTGCTTTATGGGCATACGTTGCAGGGTGGGGTGTGTCTGACGGTGGCCGCGGGCGCCGGAGTCGGGCTGACGCAAGTGGTGTCGAGGATCTGGCGCGCCGGCGACAACGGGCGAGAATGAGCGGCCGACGAGTGGTCTGGCGATTTCGGCTGTGATGTCCAGCACGACTCACAGCAGGCGGTGGCCCGGTTGGCGCCGATGATGACCCCGGACTAAAAGTCCAAACGATACGGCCAGGCAACTGCCCTCCTCAGCCTGCCTCGGTCTGCACTCAAGCTATGATGGAATGAGGAAAAATCTGCCGGGCTCGGGGAGGGACGCGCGGCGAGCGGGAGGTGTCGATGATGCAGCTGAAGAACCCGGACGCCGACGTCTATGTCCCAGATGGCTCGACAGTCAGCGAAGCCCTCGGCCGCACGACCCATCTCGCGGTGGGCGCACACCAGGACGACATCGAGTTCATGGCGCTGCACGGCATCCTCGAGTGCTTCAGTCAGAAAGACCGCTGGTTCAGCGGCCTCACCGTCACCGACGGCGGCGGCAGCCCGCGGGCCGGCGCCTACGAAAAGACCTCGGACGAGGAAATGCGGAAAATCAGGGTCCTCGAGCAGCGAAAGGCCGCGCTGGTCGGCGGTTATGCGTGCCAGATTCAGCTCGGTTTTCAGAGCGACGTTGTCAAGGACCCCAAGAGCGACGACGTGGTGGTTTACCTGCAGGCGATTTTCGACGGCGCCAGACCGGAGGTGCTGTACCTCCACAATCCGGCCGACAAGCATGACACCCACGTCGCGTGTTGTCTGCGGTCTATCGAAGCTCTCCGGAACCTGCCCGAGGCTGCGCGACCGCCAAAGGTCTACGGGTGTGAGGTGTGGCGCGGTCTCGATTGGATGCTCGACGACGATAAGCAGATCTTGAAGCTTGACGATCGTGCCAACATCGCCGAGGCCGTGTGCGGCGTGTTTGATTCGCAGATCTCCGGCGGAAAGAGATACGATCGTGCTGTCCAAGGACGGCATCTCGCCAACGCCACCTTCTTCGAAAGCCACGAGGTCGACAAACACCCGCAGCTGAGCTTTGCGATGGACCTCACACCACTGGTCATGGACCCGGCGCTCGGCATCGCCGACTTCACTCTCAGTCTGATGCGCCGGACCGAAGACGACGTCGCGGATCGCATCAAGAGGATGACGGGATAGCGCGCATCATACCTGCCCCTTTTCTGTCGCAGGGCGGCAGCTCGGATTGTCCGGTCGTGTTGTAGGCGAGCCCCTCAGGGCCCGCGGGTGGGGTGCTGATTGGCGTCGCTGTCCCTTGTCGCTGTCAACTGTAGCTGTCACTGATGCTGGCGCCGTTCGCTCTTCTTGCATCTCCCGCTCCGGTAGGGATTTCGTTTTCGAGCACGAGCACGAGCACGAGCACGGGAAAGGGAACGGGCACGGAGACGGAGACGGGCGCGGGTAAGATGCAATCCATGGTCGATGAACAGCGTGAGCTGGTGGTGGATGGAGTGACCCTCGAGCTGAGGGTGGTGCGCAAACGGGTCAAGAACATCAACGCCCGGCTCCGCGGCGCGACACTTTCGGTCAGCGCTCCGCATCGGGTGCCGGCGGGAGAGCTCGAGGAGACCATTCAGCGATTGGCTCGTCGATTGGTGAGACGGAGCCGTGCCGACGCGGTCAACGAGGGCCGTCCGGCCGCCGAGATCGCGCGCCGGATGGCGGCACGTTTTCCGGATCCCCCCAGGGTGACCGATGTCGTGTTTGTCACCAGCCAGACGGCGCGATGGGGCAGCTACAGTCTACAAACCGGGATTGTGCGCCTCAACGCCGCTCTCCGCTTGATGCCCACCTGGGTGCTCGAAGCCGTGGTCGTGCACGAGCTGGCCCATGTCTTTCACCAGGATCACTCGCCCGCCTTCTGGGAGCTTGCACGGAGGGTGTGCCCGAAGACCGATCGAGCCCGTGCCTTTCTCGAGGGCGTGAGCTGGCTGGCCTCGTCGTGGGAGGATCTGCCGCCGATCGAGCGCACGCAGCTCTCAGCAGTGGGTCCTGAAGGACCCTCCTCCAGTTGAATCCGGGTCGCTTCCCGTCTCCGTGTTTCGTCTACCGGGTGATGCGGCTTTCAATCAGCCAGCGCCGCAGAAAATCGTTTGGCAGGAAGAGCCTTTCCTCGTCATCCACCGCCACGAGTCCCATGTTTTGCAGGGCTTTGATGTGGCCGGCGAGGCCGTCCACCGCGTCTGCCAGTCGATCGAAGACCGCATGGGCGGACATCTTGGGTTCTTCGGCGAGGAGCACGATGACGGCACGTTCAGGTTCGGAGAGCAGCTCGAAATCGACCGAGAAGAAAAAGCTCACCGCCCGGTCGGCCGCGACCTCATCGACGGCGCGGTCCAGGTCTCCGTATTCGAGTGCGCGGCGGCACAGAAGCTGGATCAGATAGGGGTGATTTCCACAGTGGCCTCGGATGCGCTCGACCTCGGGACCGCCGAGGGCGGGGCGCGAATCGCCCGGAAGCTGTGATTGCCGGATCAGGTCCTCCGCCTCGCCGTTGCTCAACGTGCCGATAAACAGCGGCGGGGTGAATCCGTCCAGAAATGGCGACGTGTCCTCTCCGGCTTCGGCCAATCGCCACAGCCGGCTGCTCGAGGCCAGAACCGAGCGGATGCCTTCTCGCGACTGCATGGCCCGTCGAAGCTTTCGCAACAGCGCGGGATCCTGCCGGTTGAGCTGAATCAGCTCCTCCACCTCGTCGCACAAGAGCAGCAGCCTGAGATTTTTCGACAACAGCTTCCGTCGAAGGCGGCTGAGAGAATCGAAGCAATCATCCGCGCGAACGTCCGAGACGTCGATATCGACCGCCGCAAGATGTTCTTCGGCATCGAGCAGGCTGTCCGCAAAATCGAGGTGGAGCTCGTCCGGTCGGTCGGCGCCCTGGAGGTCCCAGAAGACCGGGACAAAGCCGAGCTCGGGCGAGGTTGCGGCGATCAGTTCGAGCTGTTTGAGCATCGAGGTCTTGCCGATCCGCCGCGTGCCGAGAAGCCACAGCCAGTTGCGGTTGCCTCCCAGCACCTCCTCGACCATTGCCGAACGACCGTAGAAGTTCTGGCCGCGAACCCACTGGCCGACGACGTATGGATAAAGCGACCCCGCGACGGTTGGAGAGATCGGCGGGTGCAGAGATCGAGGTTCGGGTCCGTTGTCGGAGCCGGTCGCTTCCGGCGCCACCTCGGCGATCAGCCGATAGCCGCGCTTCGAGATGGTCTCAATATATGTTGGGTTCCGCACGTCGTCGCCGAAGGCCCGGCGCAGACCGGCGATCGACCGCGTGATCACCGACTCGGTGATATAGACATCGGGCCACACCGCATCGGTGATCTCGATCTTAGACACCACCCGGCCTGCGTTTTCGGCCAGAAAGACCAGAACGTCCATCAGCTTGGGCTCGAGCTGGATCACTTGATCGTCGCGCGAGAGACGGTTGAGGCTC
>CBDTWX010000380.1:0-5882 GCA_965364305.1 uncultured Thermoanaerobaculia bacterium | reverse complement strand
GGTGCGGTGCATCGGGCCTTGCAGCCGAAGATTGGTGAATAGTCCGGGCTAGGGCCCAATGAGCGCCAGGCGCCGGAACGCAACAAACGCGATTCCGGTTACGGCACACGAACGTAGTCGATGCCGTGTTGTCGAGCCCAGGTGTTGATCGGGCGCAGGTGCTGGTCAGAAATTTCACTGAGCTCCTCCAACCGGATCTGCCACTCGGCCTTGAGGTCGGACAGTCGCGTCATGGCGCCATCGGTGACCGGCGCGCCGGTACCGTCGATGACGTCCAGGAGAAAACGAAGCTGGCCGTCGAGCATGGTCTCCCAGGCATCCTCATCCTCATAGGTCTGGTGCTTGAGCTGGGTGATTCGGGCCTCCCAGGCGTCGATTGCCGAGGTCGCCGCGCCGCCCATCCGTTGCATCTCTTCCTGATCGGCCTGGTCGAGCGTCAGTTTTTTGATCTGCTCTCTGGCGGCTCTCAAATCGTGAAGCCTGGCCAGGACATCGTTCATCAGCGCGCTGACCTCCTGGAGGCGTTCTCCCCATTCCATCGTCTCGGCGGCGCTGGCGCGTGAGCGCCGGTCCTGCTCGACGGAGAACTCGACGGTCTCCTGGTGCTCGCCAATCTGAATTCTCGCTCGATACCGTCCGGGAACCACGCGGGCGCCACCAAAACCGGCGAAGATGTTGATATCCGGGATACAGCGGAGGTTCTCGCGGCGCAGGTTCCACCCCCACTTGTTGAGCCCCTTCTCTGTCGGCGGGTACTTGATCTCGAACGGGCGCCGAGGATCCATGTTGGCGATGCGGCAGCGGTCATGATCGCTCTCTGCGCTCGAGATGTGGCGGATCACGCTCCCTGCCTCGTCCAGGATGTCGATCGACAGCTCGCCTTCCACCTCATCTCGGATGAAGTAGTACAGCGGAACATCGCGCGACGGGTTCTTACCCTCGAATCTGTCCGCCGACGGTGCCCCCGGCAGCATGAAGGTGGTCGTCGGCGTAAAGACGTGCAAGGGCTTGTCGGCGATGCCTTCCGAGGCCTGCTGCACGACGAACAGATCGTCCAGCACCCAGAACCCGCGACCTTGCGTGGCCGCAACGAGGTTGTTCTGCCGAATTGTCAGATCGGTGATCGGCACCGGCGGCAGGTTGAGCTGGAGCGACTGCCAGTCTCCCCCATCGTTGAACGAGACGAACATTCCGGCCTCGGTTCCCGCATACAGCAGCCCCTTGCGGCTCGGGTCCTCGCGGACAACGCGCACGAAGGTCTCTTCGGGAATGCCCTCGTCAATCCGGCGCCAACTTTGGCCGTGATCTGTCGTCGTGTAAATGTAGGGTCGAAAGTCGTTGAGCTTGTACCCGGTCACCGCAAGATATGCGGTGCCGGGATCGTGCGGGCTCAGCTCGATGGCATTGATCTGAGCCTCGCTCGGATGCGGCGGAGACACATCCCTCCACGACTCCCCACCGTCTCGGGTGAGGTGGACCAACCCATCGTCGCTCCCGACCCAGATGGTTCCCTTCTCGGCCGCGGATTCGACAACATAGAAGATCGTGTTGTAGAACTCGGCTCCGACGTTCTCGGGCGTCAAGGGGCCACCGTTTCGGCCTTGTTTCTCGGGGTCGTTGCGGGTCAGATCGCCGCTGATCTCGGTCCAGGTGATTCCGCCGTCCGTGCTCTTGAGCAGTAGCTGTGTCCCGAAGTAAATGATCGTCGGATCGTGCGGGGACATCGCCACCGGTGGGTTCCAGTTGGCCCGGTACTTGAGGTCTCGAGAATCCTTCCCGAAGACGTACTCGGGATACGGAATGATGGTGCGCCTGATCTTGGTGTCACGATCGAACTCGGTCAAGGTGCCGTTGATCGTCGTGGCATAGACGAGCCGGGGGTTCTCCGGATCGAAGGCAATGTGGGCGCTCTCTCCCCCACCCACCGAGTAATAGTCATCGACGCCGATGCCTCCTTGGAAAGACTGACTCGCAATCGCCACCGTCGAGTTGTCCTGCTGGCCGCCGTAGATCCTATAAGGAAAGAGATTGTCGGTCGACACCCGGTAGAACTGGGCCGTGGGCTGGTTCATGATGCTCGACCAGGTCTCGCCACCGTCAAACGTCACCGTCGCGCCGCCGTCGTTACCGTTGATCATGATGCGGTTGTCGTTGGGGTTGATCCAGTGATCGTGATGGTCGCCGTGGGGAGTTTTGATCTTCTCCCAGCTCTTGCCGCCGTCGACGGATTTCATCAGCGGCACGTTCAAGACCCAGACCGTGTCCTCGTCGGTCGGGTCGGCAGTGATGTGGTTGTAATACCAGGCACGGGTGTGGAGCACGCGGTGGCCGTTGATCAGGTTCCAGGTCTTGCCGGCATCGTCACTTCGATAGAGGCCGCCTTTTTCAGGCTCGGCCTCGACGATCGCATACACCCGATCCGGGTTGGACGCCGAAACGTCGACACCGATCTTGCCCACCATTTCGGGCAGCCCGCCCTCGAGCCGGGCCCAGGTCTCGCCTCCATCGGTGCTCTTGAAAATCCCTCCGTCCTCGCCGCCGGAGTGAACAAACCATGGCTTCCGCCAGTGGTTCCACATGGCCGCGTAGAGGATGCGCGGGTTTGTCGGATCCATGGCCAGATCGGCGGCGCCGGTGGACTCGCCGACCTTCAAAACGTGCGACCAGCTCTTGCCGCCGTCCTGGGTGCGGAAGACTCCTCGCTCCTCGCTGGGGCCCCAGATCGTCCCCTGCACGGCGACATACGCCACCTGCGGGTTGTTCGGATGGATCTTGATTCGCGAGATCTGACCCGCATTTTCCAGTCCGATGTGGGTCCAGGTTGTGCCTGCGTCGGTCGATCTGTACACCCCGTTTCCGTGGCTGGTGGTAACACCACGAATCGGCGATTCCCCGGTGCCCACGTAGAGGACGTTGTGGTCTGATTCGGCGACCGCCACGGCGCCGATCGTGCCGACCTTGAAGTGCTTGTCGGAGATATTTTCCCAGGTCGTCCCGGCGTTCTCCGTCTTCCACACGCCGCCTCCGGTGGCGCCCATGTAGTAGAGCATCGGGTTGTCGGCCACGCCGGTGACCGTCGTGACCCGGCCACCCCGGTAAGGTCCTATCAAACGCCACTCCAGCGCCGACATGACGGATGGATTGACCGCTTCCTGTGCCGCTATCGGTAGCGCGAACAGGCAGACAGCAAGCATGAGCACAACCAAGCGGCGATCATCGACTCGTGGCACACGTGTAAAACTCATTGCATCCTCCAACCGTTTCGCAAATCGAGTTTGCTCGAACCCGGAGCACCTTATCGTATTTCGTGATGGTTGAGACGATCCGATCCATACCTTTGGTTCAGATTGCCCTCGCCAGCGGGGTGCCACCCATTGACGATCTGAGGTGGCCGACCGCGGAGGCAGGGATTACCTTGTTGACCGAGCGAACAGCAGAACGTGAGCCCCGTTGGACTCCGCCGCCTCGCCAATCATGGCGGGCCGACCGTGACCCGCGCGTTGATCTTCGGCAGCCCGGCGATCGGCGCCGGGGATCCCGACGGCTGCTTCGGCGACGCCAACGGCGACGGCGTGCTCGATGCGCTGCCAATGGTCGTTGACCAGCGGGGATCGGGCTACTGGCGGCCCACCGACGGGGATGGGGACGAGATCGCGCGCTGCGATATCGGAGCCGTCGAGTCGCAGATTGTGTTTGCGGACGGCTTCGAGTCCGGCACCACCTCGGCGTGGTCCTCGACCGTGCCCTGAGACGGGTTCCAGGCACCTCACTGAATCGAAAGCATCCCCTGCCACCGATACGGATGCATCGGGAGAGTGGGCCATTTTCGGCAACTAAGGACTGGCCCGGCGGCCTGCCGTTCGCCTCGGCGAAGGGACACACTGAAGCCGGGGCTCGACGTGAATCAACGGACCGTTCTGTCGGCGGGTTCGGTGGATGAGCGCGTAGGATCTCTTCGGGCTGCCATCGAGACGGAACAGCCCAATACCGCTGAAAGCCTCTCTGAACCAGGAGGGCGATCCGAGATACGATTGGTCATAGAGTGAGTACAGGATGGCGGCCCGGACCGGATGCTCACCCAGCTCGGCGAAA
This sequence comes from uncultured Thermoanaerobaculia bacterium, assembly GCA_965364305.1. Classification (GTDB taxonomy): domain Bacteria; phylum Acidobacteriota; class Thermoanaerobaculia; order Thermoanaerobaculales; family Sulfomarinibacteraceae; genus Sulfomarinibacter. The sequence goes on along the minus strand of CBDTWX010000380.1, from coordinate 1,790 downwards.
ACTCGCCGCAGGTACGCCTCTTGTTCCGATTCCGAATATACTTCGTCGGCCCGATACCCGAACTCCGGAAGGATCAGCGGCAGATGCGGGGCAACCGCACTGGCCGCCACGAAGTATCCCGATGGGATATCCTCCACACGACGGGCGCCGTCCGCCGGATAGTCCGAGTAGCCTACCGAGTCGATGCAGGGAAGCAACTCACGGAGCGCCGCCTGACCGGATTGGATGGACCCTCCCTCTCTGTCCACCAGCGCCGAAAGGGTGAAGTAGGTGGTGACGTGAATGTCTGGATGTTGGGCCTTGAGGCGAGTTCTGGCCGCGCACAGCAGGGTGCGAAACGCGGTCCACTGATCCGGGTGGGCACGCCAGAAAAAGTCGGTCTCGATCCCCACGGAAACGATGTCCGGTTCGATCACTGCCGCCAGAGCTTCGAGCTCGTCCAGATACGCTTCCGCTACTCCAGCGTCGTCGAGCCGTCCGGGCAGCGATCCGTCCGGCAGAGGATTGAGGTCGCCGATTCCCTCGATCGAGTCATGGGTGAAATCGAGAGTCACCATCCTGGAGACGCCCAGCCGCGTGAGCGTTTTCGCGCTGTCGATGATCTGCTGGTGGCCGGCGAGCATCGGCAGACCGCTGAGCCGGTTCCAGCGGATGTGGACAAAGAGATTGACCACGTCCATGGTCTCGGCTGCGCGGGCAGCCAGATCCGCCAGACCCTGGTCCGAGGTGTTGCGGGGGTTTTCGTTGGTGATTCCGATCGGGAACGGCGGCGGTCCGTTGTGAAGCGGTTCGACGTCGTTCGGCAGCGGCCCGCAATCTGCAAAATCCATCTCCGCGGCGACCGATACATCGTCAAAGGACGCTACCGCGCCGTCGCCGATCACAAACAAAACCAGCGCGATAAATTGCGCCGGCCCGTTGAGGGTAATGGATCCCTCGAGGTCCTCCCACGCGCCCGCCGAAGGGGCCAGCTGGAGGAAACCGACGTGCGAGATACCGGTTTCAGGGTCGAGCGGGACCTCCGGGTTGATGGCTGCGAGCTGCGCCCCGACCCACCCGTGATCGGTCTGTCGTTTGACCCGCACGCGGAGGCTGAGCGAAACGCCCGACATGGTGGCCGCAGGTAGATCCACGATCTGGCTGACCAGACACGTCGAGTCGTCCGATTCGCAGCTCAGTTGGAGGACGGTGGACGGCGCCACAGTCTCCGATCGGCCGAGCCGCCAGGTCCCCGGAAAGGGATTCAGGTCTCCGGGAAAACCGACGTTCCAGTGGCTCGGGCGCGTCCGCGAGATATCGAGGCCGCGCTCGTCGCCGATTGCGGCGACGGCGAGGACGATGGTCGCAGCGAACGGCGCACGGGATTTCACCCACAGATCGTATCAAACGTAGGTAGGGGGGCGATCCTCGAGGTGTATCCGCGATCTTCCCAAGATGAGCCAACTGTCTGAATCCGCAGACCCAGGAACTCGGCACAGATCGGCGGATGACTCTTCATTCGGAGGGTACCGGCGACACTCGTGTACACTCTGTTCATGGCCTTCCGGCGGCTCCTGCTCGGCTTCGTCCTGGCCGGCCTCTGCGTTCCGGTGGCCATCGCCGGCAAGGGCGAGATCCGGTTTGTCGAAACCGACGTCGATCTGCGTGCCGTCGCTCATGTTGATGCCGGCCTTGGCCTGGAAGAGCCTCACCGGTTTGCCCAGCGGCTTGTCGAGCGTGACCTCGACGTCATTGAGGGTGAAATCCTTGTAGAGCTTGATCTTGTCGATCTTGGCCACGAGGTTGGCGCC
>CBDTWX010000379.1:0-5894 GCA_965364305.1 uncultured Thermoanaerobaculia bacterium | reverse complement strand
TAGTTGCGCTACGTCACGGAGCACGATGTGCGACAAGCACGACGGGACGCCGTGACTCGCCGCTCGTAGTAGACGCCTGGTGAGAAGTACGGGTTAGGCTCGGGATGACTTTCTGAAAAGAGCTTCGATCAGCTCGAGAGCCTGTCCCAGACCTCGGCCATGCCCCTATGGTGCTCGGCGAAGATCTCCAGGAGCTTGGGGTCGATGTGGCTGGTCGGGTCGAACCGATGGTCGCCCTCGAGAACCACCTGGCGCGCCTGCTCGTGGTTGAAACCCGCTTTGTATGGGCGCTCGGAGCGCAGGGCATCGTAGATGTCGGCGAGGGCGACGATCCGCGCCGAGACTGGAATCTGTCGGCCCCTGCGGCCAGTCGGGTAGCCGCCGCCGTCCCATTGCTCATGGTGGTTGAGGGCGATCTCGGCCGCCATCTGGAGCCGATCCGAGGCGGAGAGGATCTGGAAGCCGAACTCGGGATGGTGCATCATCTCGGACAGCTCGTCCTCGTCGAGTGGACCCTCCTTTCGAAGGATGGCCACGTTGACGCTCATTTTCCCGACATCGTGAAGCTGGGCGGAGTAACGAATCTCGTCGCAGAACTTCTTTGACTTGCCGAGCTTTGCGGCGAGAAAGTACGAGTACTCGTTGACGCGCTCGACGTGCTGGGCAGTGTTTTCGTCGTGCAGCTCGGCGGCGCGGGACAGGAGGTTGATCGAAAGTTGGAAGGCCTCTTCGGTCTCGTCCTGGAGGGCGGCGATGCGGGCCCGCTGCTCGCGCAGCATGCGGTTGCGCTCCCGCAGACGGACGTTTTGAGCCGAGATTCGCTCGACCATGTCGGCGCGTTCGATAGCGCCCCCGACGATGTGGTTGAAGGGTACGATGAGGTCGGCCTGCTCGCGGTCGAAGGGGACCGGGCCGTTGCCTTTCGCATCCAGGCGGTTGATGAGCTGCACGACGCCGATGACCTTGCGATCGTGATTGAGCAGCGGAAAGCTCAGCATCGATCGGCACTCATAGCCGTGCTCCAAGTCGAAGCTCCGATCGAAGTCGAAGGGGAGCTCCTCCGGTATATCGTACAGGTCAGTCACGAAGACCGTCTCGCCGGTAGCAGCCGTGTAGCCCGCAATCGACGAGGTATTGATAGGCACGACGAAGTTCGCCGCCTCGAGCTGGAGACGGTCGTTCTGTGTGTCGGCCGCCTCGAGCCGCTTCGACTTCCCGCGACCTCGAACGATAAAGACCGTGCCAGCCTCGGCATCGGTGAGGCGTCGGCTCTTGAGCAGAACCCGGCTCAAAAGTTCACCCACCGGTTGCGGCTTCGAGTACTCGATGAACTCGAGGAACTCCCTGAGCACGTCCATCACTATTCCCCTCGACGAATCAACTTCCATCATAGCCTGACGTCCAGGCACAAAAAAAACCCGGCAACCCTTTCGGGTGACCGGGCGTCTCTGGAGCACCGGGTTGCCGGTGCCCAGGCACCCTCCAGATAAGCGGTTTAACGGACTTCTTTGAAGGTGACGTGCTTTCGCACCACGGGATCGTACTTCTTGAGCTCGAGGCGCTCCTTGGTGTTCTGCTTGTTCTTCTTCACGCTGTACGTGTACGCGCTCTCGCTGCTCTTGAGCTTGACCGTAACGCGATGTCCTTTGCCTGCCATAATTTCCTCCACTCACACGGGCCGGAGGATTCTACTTTCGCTGAGATGACGTGTCAAGCTTGATAATTCTCGATGGGCCAGCGAAGAGTGCTGGCCCATCGAGAATTATGCAGGGAGAGAGGACCGTCAGACCACCAAATAGTGACGTGCTGTACCTGGCATCCACCTGGCTTCGTGACCACTGAAATGATCCAGATTCGAGCCAAGGGGATAGGTCTGATCCAAACGACCGATTTTTCGCATTACCTCACCCACCGTCGCTCAACAGCGCGATGATGATCCGCTCCAGTTCCTGGCGGAGATCGATCCAGAGACCTGCAAGGTCGGAGTCGGAGCGGTCCAGGGCGGCGGTTCCTTTGGGGTGCGCTGCGGGTTCGAGGCCGGCAGCAAAGAGATGGACGAGGTTGAGAAGCCTGAGTCCCTCGCCCACACCCAGATCACCGACCGATCTTTCCATCGTTTCGCCGACCTCTTCCATGCGATCGTGTCTCCACGACTGGAAGCGATAGATCTCCATGGCCTCGATGTTCTGGTCAAGCACCGCCGGCGAGACACTGAGAAATCGCGTCAGGACCGGCCGATCGGCCAGGCTCGCGGCAAGCACCCGGGCAAGACCGGGCATATCGAGAGAGCCCTTGCCGGCATCGAGATGGTCCTCCAGGTGGCGATACCAATCGGCCAGCTCGTCCTTGAGCAACAGGAGGAAGAGCTCCTCCTTGGTGTGGAAGTACATCGACGCGACACCGCGGTCGACGCCCGCCTGTTGGCCGATTGTGGCCAGCGTGACCTCGACGAAGGGCATTCGCGCAAAGGTCGAGCGCGCCTCCTCGAAAATCCTGTGTTTGCGAACCGCCCTTTGCTTTTTCGCCTCAGCGCGCTTTTCCCGGTTGATCAGCTTTCCCATGCCCCCATTATCCACGAGGCCACGGCGACGATCCGGAATTGGCCGAATTCGAAAAATATCAGGTCACTTCGAATTTCGACGAGATTTTCTGAGAATGATGTGTTCCGCTCGCACCAGGTTCCAGAAGACCAGCAGACAGTCGAGCTCGGACAACGGGGAGGTCGTGACGATGGAGCCGATGTCGGAGACGCCGTTGATCCGAGACAGGATGAAACCCTCCTCCGGAGTAAAGCTCTTCACGCGAAGTTCCTCCAGCGAGGTTTTGAGCACCGGCACGGCTTTGGGTCCGACTCCGTCACCCTCTATCCCGGCCACGATCTCAGCCTCGAGCTCCCTGACTACAAGACTCAGCTCTCGATTGTGGGGGTCGAGACTCGTGGCCGCGCGCAGGTGGCGTACCGAAGATTCGTAAGCCCCGGCCTTGAGGAGGGCGATGGCTTCGACGATCAGCGCCTCGTGGCTGGTCGCCGGCTCGCGGCCACCCCTGGGTTTCTCCGATCCCGGATGGTCAATGACATTCGACCCCGGCTGGGGAAGCTCCGGTTCAGCCGCGACGACACGCGGCCGAACGATCTTCAACAGCCCTTCCGAGATTTTCTCGTACAAGACCTGGCACACGAAGAACTCACTCGAATGGGTGTGAAGACAGATGTCCTCGATGCTGCGATCATCGTCCACCGCTTCGAGGACTCCCCGCCAACCCATGTCCATTTCGTCCTCGTCGATCAATGATCCCACGCTGACCGGGACACACTGCATCGACGGGATCACCCGCTTGAACGCGCTGGCACGATCGATGCGCCGAGCGCCCTCCAAAATCAGATTGCTCACGGTGACTGAGATCCGAACCATTTCATGCTCCGGAAGCTCTCCCTCGACAAACTCGAAACCGCCCTCCTCCCAGACGAACAGCTCGTAGATGTTCTCTTCGGCCTTGATCCGGAGCATGTGATTGAGGGTCTCCCGGTCGAGAGCGTCACCGTCGATGAGAATCTCCCCGAGCAACCCGCCGAATTCCTCCTGAACCGCCATTGCCTGCGCCAGGACCTCCTCGGTGATCACGCCCTTGCTGATCAGGAACTGACCGAGAAAGCCCTTGGGATCGGTACTCGACGACGACACGATTTCGCCATCCCGGAGATAGATCCTCATCTCGATCTCGCCGTTGGTGACCCTCAACGTTCCGGTCCGGCGTTCGTCGGCCAACAGCTGGAGAAGCTCCGGCGTACCCATCGTGCTGAGGAGCCCTTTGATCGGCATGGCTATGACCCGGTTTCTGAGATGTCGATGAAAAAGGTCGTGCCGACATCGATCTCGGTCTCGAAGGTAATGTCACCACCGAGCTCTTCCATGATGGCCTTGGAAATGCTCAGCCCGAGACCGGTGCCGCTGCGGTGGCGCCAATCAATCTCCGTCCCACGCGCAAACGGCTCGAAGACCCGGCTGCTGAACTCCTCCGAGATTCCGGGGCCATGGTCCGACACCGCGATCCTCAGACCCTTTCCCGATCTGGCCACGCCCACTCCCACGACATCTCCGGCAGTTGTGAAACTCACAGCGTTCGAGAGAATGTTGGTTATGACCTGAATCATCCGGTCGGGGTCCACCCTCACCGTGGCGTCCACGGCGGTGTTCTCGACCTCGATTCGAACCTCGAATTTTTCAGCGTAAGCCGAGGTCGCCTCGACGGCCTGGTCCACCAGTGGCGCCAGCTCCACGTCTTCGAAGTGAAAGTCCATTCGGCCGGAATCCAGCTTGCGTGAGGCAAGGATGTCTGCGACAAGACGCTCCATCCGTTCACTGTTTCGCAAGGCGATATCGACCAGATCCCGCGCGCGCCCATCCAGCTCACCCGCCACCCCTCCACTCAGGAGGCCGATCGCACCGCGCACCGCGGTGAGTGGAGTCCGCACCTCGTGGTGGATCATCGTGACAAAATCGTCCTTCTGTTTTTCGACCCGCAATCGTTCACGGAGATCTGCCGCGACCAGGACAAAACCCGTGGCTCGCCCCGGTGATGGCGCCATCTCCGCAATCGAGATCATGACCGGAATCGCTTCCCCGCCGGCGGCCAGAAGGTCGGTCTCCAAACCCCGCACCCGTCCCGGCGGATACGCGGCGTGGAGCACCGAAACGTAGCCCTCCGGTGCCCGAAAAAGCTCTCCGCAATGCCGCCCGATCAGCTCTTGCTCGGGCGAGCCGACAAGCTCGCACAGCGCTTTGTTCACCCGGTTGACCGTTCCGTCGGGTCCGGCCACAACCAGGCACTCGCCCATCGTTTCGAGGACCCGGTCGAGATAGTCGCGGGACACGGTGGTCTCGCGAAGCCGCCTCGTCATCACGTTGAACGCGGCGGCAAGCTCCCCGACCTCGTCAGTGGTCCGAACCGGCAGGTGGGGCACCGGCTCACCCTCAGACACGGCTCTCGTTGCACGAATGACCTCCTTGAGAGGTCGAGTGACCGCCTCGGTGAGCAGAGCGGCGGCGAGCACACCAAGAACCGCAAAGACTGCACCGACGAGCGTCGTTCTTCTCGCGAGTACAGCCTGATCCTCCGCCAGACCGGCCAAAGAGTAGCGCACGCTCACCCCTCCGAGAGTGCGACCTCCGAGACGTATCGGTTTGGTGACCGTCATGACATCACCTTCGAACTCCACCAGAAGAGAATCCGAGACCGCGACGTGACGGCGGGCCGCCTCGTCGATCAACTCATGCCGCAGGGGGTTTTTGACCGTACCGTCGGTGATTCTACGACCCTCCTCGTCGAAGGCAAGGGCATCGAGAACGTTTTCCCGCTCCCGGGTCTCGTCGAGCAGGAGCCGCAGCTCCCGAACATCGAAGAGGGCGAGAGGATCGACCGCGTGGGACGCCACAACCGTCGTCAAAAGCTTGCCTCGTTCTTCCAACTCGTGACGAATTCGGTCGCTCTGGACACGGACCGAGAGGGCGGTCAGCACGACCCCGAAGGCGATGACAATTGCCGACACGAAGGCGACGAAGCGACCCCTCAAACCGAGTCGCACGCCCACACCTCCCGTACCTGGTCGATCTCACCATCTACCCACCATAGTGCCGGAGATCTCACTGGCCCAGATCCTCTTCGACAAACGGCAGAAGCTCCATGATGCCGGCCAGGTAAGCCTCCGATCCACCCGGCATTCGATCGAACTTGCGGGTCTCCTCGAAGTCTTCTAGAACCGACCGGCCGCGTTCATCTCGATCGAGCTCCAGCAGCAGATCGACAAGTGCCGACCTCACAACCGGATCGAGGCCTCCTCGGACGCAGACGAGGTTTCGAGGAACCGCCCCAGTCGTATGGATAATCCGCAGGTC
>CBDTWX010000378.1:0-5900 GCA_965364305.1 uncultured Thermoanaerobaculia bacterium | reverse complement strand
CACCTCAGGCTTCTTTGCGTTTCAGGTGCCGTGCATCGCGAAAAGGCAACCACCGCCTTACAGCTCTTCGACGAGGTTCGCGCAATGACCTGGCGGCTCCTCCATCCGAACTCGTGATGAGATCGCCGAAGTGAGGGCTTTTGCGGTTCAAGCCGCCGACGCTGAATCAGACGCTAGCGCTGTGCCTGCCGCTGTCATCTGCCGCTGATACCTGCCGCTGTTTCTGAACCTGAACGCTGAAGCTGTCTCTGCCGACTGCCGCTGCCGACGCCCGTTGCCTTTGACACTTCCCTAGACCAAACCTCGGGTGGTGGGAGAAACGTTCGACGTTCTGACGTTGTGATGTGGGGATAGGACGGCTACTCCACCAGGAATCTGGAGAGCTCGACCGGTACCGGTCCACCGAAGTACACGTAAGCCGCACCTGCAATGGGTACCGGGTCTCCTGCACCGCCATCCTCTTCCTGCGCACCCACCACCGCCGTGTCGCCGTCGATCGATACGGCAATGCCGAATAGGTCATCCGGCTGAGCATCAGAGGCACGGAGGATCGCCACCTCACCCCAGGTGTCCGCCCCGCCCTGGTTGCGGGAATAGATATATGTTGCGCCAGCGTCGCTCGCCGGGTCGCCCGCACCGCCATCCTCCCCGAACGCCCCGACCACCACCGTGTCGCCATCGACCGATAGGCTGCCAAACCAATCTTCCGCCTGCGCATCCGAGGCTCGAAGGATCGCCACCTCGCCCCAGTTGTCGGCTCCACCTTGGTTGCGGGAGTACACATACGCCGCACCGGCGTCACTCACCGGATCGCCCACGCCGCCATCCCCCACCACCACAGTGTCGCCGTCGACACACACGGATATGCCGAAATGATCAGACTCGTCCGCGTCAGAGGCATGGATGATGACCTCGGTCTGTGCGGAAAGAGACTCGCCGGAGAGAATGACCACGGCCAGAATCAACACCGTCCGCGTCAACACAGAAGTCATCCCCCCATCCTCTCGCCCTTTGTCTCAAGACGAAGAACTGAATCTGGATCGAGTATAGAACAAAAAGCCGCAAACTGGCCCCGCATCAGCGGCCAACGGCCGAGTCCCACAGGCTCGTCCTGAGCGAGCTTTGCGAGTCGAATGGATCCCTCCGCTCCGTCGCTATGCCCCTCCGGTCGGGATGACACGAAGAGGTGGTGTGGTGCGTTGCTCCTCCGGTCGGGATGACACGAAGAGGTGGTGTGGTGCTTTGCTCCTTCGGTTGGGATGACGCTTTTTGGGGGCCTCGGTCGAGATGAAAGGACGGCGGGATGTCGAAGGTGTCATTCCGAGCGAGGCCAACGGCCGAGTCGAGGAATCTGTGGGCTTCTTGCTTCAGGCAGGTGCGCGGCTCTGCGCCTCTGCGGCTCTGCGTTTTTTTCCTCTGAACGTCAGGTTCCGTCTCTCTTTGCCCGCGGGCCCTGAAGGACCCGCCTACCCATCTCTCGAAGAGAAAATTCATTTGTTTCATCAGCGTGATCTGCGTGATCTGCGTGATCTGCGGGCAAACTTCCTGGGCGGGTGGGCGGAACGTTCAAACGTTCAATGTTCTGACGTTGTGATGTTGAGGTGTGTGAGTTGTCGGGCACGGAGACGGTCACGGGCGCGGGCATCACATCGGGAACGGGAACGGGGACGAACGCGGACGCGGGAGAAGATACACTGCTGGGGAAGGAGGCGGCGTGGATCGGATCGTTGATTTTCTCTTCGAGGTCGGGATGCTCAAACGGACACCCAGGTCGGGTTGGCAGTTTCTCGGTACGGGCTCCGAAAGCGTCGCCGAGCACGTCTTTCGCGCCGCAATGATCGCCTTCGTGCTCGCCCGCATGGACGAAACCGTGGACGCGGACAAGGTGCTGCGGCTGGCGCTGGTGCACGACCTCCCGGAAACCCGCACCGGCGATCTCAACTATGTCAACCAGAAATATGTCGCTGCGGACGAGGCGCGTGCTGCGGACGACATGACCCGTAGCCTTCCTTTCGCCGACGAGCTGCGCGAGCTGCTGGCGGAGTACCGTGAGGAGAAATCACCGGAGGCACATCTTGCCCACGACGCCGACCAGATCGAGATGCTGTTGCAGCTCAAGGAACATCTCGACTCCGCCGCTTCCGATTGGACGCCTTTTGTCGAACGGCGGCTGCATACGGACACCGCGAGGACGCTCGCCAAGCGTATTCTCGATGGAGACTCGGCTTCGTGGTGGTTCGACCGCAGCTCCAAATGGTGGGTTCGCGGTGGTAAGGGGTGACCACCACTTGACTCACCGCTCGAAATCGTCGATTCTCGGACTCTCGACGACTTCGCGGGCGCGGCAGCCGCAAGAGTGCGTGTGGAGGAGCTCATGTCCAGGTTTCGGGTCTCGCTGGCGATGGTTGCGGTTCTTTCGCTCACCGGCTGTGCGACCTCCACCGCTGATCGGCAGGTCCGCTCCGAGTACAAGAAGACGACGAACTTTCAGGAGTGGAAGAACTTTCGGTTCTCCACCGACGGCGGCTCAGGCACCTCGAAATACCCGAAGTACGAGAAGATGATTCTGCAAGCCCTCGAGGAAGAGCTCACCGCTCGCGGATACACCCGTATCGAGGATGGCGCGCCGGACTTCCGAGTCGCCTTTGATCTCAGTTTCCGCGGCGACACGGCCCTGCAGATGACTCCCGAAGGAGGCGGAGCCGAACCGATGGCACGGTCCCATGCCGGACAGCCTCCGACCGGCTCGTTGACCATCGAGATGCTCGACCCGGTGACCTCGCAAATCCTCTGGGCCGGACACATATCGGAAATCAAGATGAAGGCCATCGAGCCCTCCAAGGAGCTCAAAAAGGCGGTGCGGCGAATACTGGTGGAATTTCCACCCCTCGCCGGCTGAGGTATGACGGTTTGGAGTCCCAACCGGTGAAAATGACCCCCATGCTCCGCCAGTATTTCGACCTCAAGCAACAGGCGGGTTCGGCGCTTCTGCTCTATCGCATGGGGGATTTCTACGAGCTCTTCTTCGAAGACGCGCAGCAGGCGGCGCCAGTGCTCGGCATCACACTGACCCGTCGGCGCCAGAACGACTCGGTGGACGCACCCATGTGCGGCGTGCCGCATCACGCTTTTGACGGCTACCTCGGCAAGCTCCTCGACGCAGGCTTCAGAGTGGCAGTGGCCGAACAGGTCGAAGACCCCGCAGATGCGAAGGGACTCGTTCGCCGCGAGATCATTCGCACTCACACCCCCGGAACCATCTCGGCGACCGATCTTCTCGAAGGCTCCGAGCGATGCTTCCTCGCCGCATTCGGAGGCGACGACGACGCCGCGGCTCTCGCCTGGATAGAGATCAGCTCGGGAACATTCGAAGGTATCCGTTGCACCGAAAAATCGACTCTCACCGAACACCTCGCGCGTCTCCGCCCGCGTGAGGTCCTGGTCGCCGAGGATTGGGACGGCTGGCACGAGATCTGGCCGCCGGAGCTTCCCCCACCTACACTGACGCCCATTCCGGCCGAGTCGTTTTCTCCTTCTGCGGGAGAGAAACGTTTGCGACGGGTGCTGGGTGTCGGATCGCTTCGAGGATATGGGCTCGAGTCGGGGGAACCCCTGGTGGGCATGGCCGGGGCGCTTCTAGGGTATGTCGAGAGCACTCAAAAGGGCGCCCTCAATCATGTCGCGGGATTTGTCTGCCGTGGCTCCGGTGAGGCTCTGGTCATCGACCGCGCCAGCCTTCGCAACCTCGAGGTCGAACGGGCGGCGGACGGTACGCGCGCCGCTTCGCTCTTGGGGATCCTCGACCACACGTCAACGCGAATGGGCTCCCGTCTGCTGCGCGATCGGCTGGTGAAGCCGAGCGTCGACCTCGAAGAGATCGGCGAGCGACATCGCGCGGTCGCCGAGTTGGTGGACGACGCCGAGCTGCTGAAGGCTCTCCGGGAGGCGCTGCAGGAGATTCCCGATCTCGAGCGCCTCGCAGCACGGGTGGGTTTGGCTCTCGCCACACCGCGGGAGCTGCAGGCGTTGCGGGCCGGCCTCGATCTCCTGCCAGCTCTCCGCGAGGCTGTGGGAGGCGCTACCTCGTCTCGGCTTCGCCTCCTTACAGACGGACTCGATCCGATGCAGGATCTCGCCGAGATCCTCCACCAGCGTCTCGCCGCCGAACCAGCGATCGTCGCCGGCTCGGGAGTCATTGCGAGTGGATGGGACGAGGAACTCGATGAGCAGCGGAATCTTGCCCGAGGAGGCAAAGAGCTGCTCGCCGGCATCGAGGCGACGGAACGGGATCGCACCGGAATCGGGTCGCTCAAGGTTCGGTACAACAAGGTCTTCGGCTACTTTATCGAAGTCAGCAAGGCGAATCTCGACCGCGTCCCTGCTGACTATGACCGCCGCCAGACTCTGACCAATGCCGAGCGATTCATCACCCCGGAGCTCAAGGAGTTGGAATCACGGATACTGTCGGCCGAGGAACGGGTCACAGCCCGCGATCGGCAGCTGTTCGGCGAGCTGATCGACGAGCTGTCATCCCACGCCCAGCGGATCTCCGGCACCGCAGAGAAGGTCGCGCGGCTCGACGTGCTGTCCACTTTCGCCGACCGGGCCCGACGCTGGAGCTACTGCCGGCCGGTGATGGCGGATGAACCGGGGCTCGCCATTGACGATGGCAGGCATCCGGTCCTCGAGGAGCTGCAGCGTGACCCGCCGTTTATCCCAAACGACTGCAGGCTCGACTCGGGATCGAGCCAGATCGTCCTCCTCACGGGGCCCAATATGGGAGGGAAATCCACCTATCTCCGGCAGTGTGCGCTGATCACACTGATGGCCCACGCCGGGTCGTTTGTCCCCGCCAGGGAGGCCGTGATCGGACTCACCGACCGCATATTCACTCGGGTCGGAGCATCGGACATGCTGGCCAGGGGCGAGTCGACCTTTATGGTGGAGATGACCGAAACAGCAAACATCCTCCACCACGCCACGCCCCGATCGCTGGTCATTCTCGACGAGGTAGGCCGCGGCACCGCCACCTTCGACGGACTCTCGCTCGCCTGGGCGATCGTTGAGTATCTGCACGACCGCGAGGAGCACGCCGCGCTGGTGCTCTTTGCCACCCACTACCACGAGCTCACTGACCTCGGCCGCAGGTTGCCCAGGTTCGTCAACCGGTCGATGGCGGTCAAGGAGTGGCGCGGCTCGATCCTCTTCCTCCACAGGGTGGTGGATGGTCCGGCCGATCACTCGTATGGAATCCACGTCGCCCAGCTCGCCGGCGTCCCCACCGAGGTGTGCGAACGCGCCGAGCAGGTGCTCGCCAATATCGAGCGACACGAACTCAACGTGTCCGGCGATCCGGTGATGCAGATGCCCGCAGACGGGTCCGCTGAGAGGATCAACCAGCTCGACCTTTTCCGTTCGCCATTGGACGAGGTGTCCGATCGTCTCCGCCGACTCGATCCGGAAGGCCTGACGCCCCTCGAAGCGCTCAACCTGATCGCCGAACTCCGTGAGAAGGTGAAGGGTGATAGCTGAATCGATGCCCCTGGTCGTAGGTCTGTCCGGCACCACCCTCGGTGCGGAAGAACAGCAGACCCTCGAACGAATACAGCCCGCCGGGGTCATCCTCTTTGACCGCAACATCTCCAGCGCCGAGCAGACTCGTGCGCTGGTGGCGTCGGTCAACGAGATCGAGCCGCGACCCTTTGTCTCCGTGGATCTCGAGGGCGGCTGTGTCAACCGTTTGTCGTCCCTGTGGGGCGATCTTCCGTCGCCCGCCGAGGCGGCCGCAGCCGGGCAAGAAGGCGCGTTTGTCCGGGCCGGCCCCGATGGACCGCCTTGCTGGCGGCCCATTTCCGGGCCGTGTAACCTGCCGGAGGCAGGGCGTCGTTTGTGCTGCATGT
>CBDTWX010000377.1:0-5901 GCA_965364305.1 uncultured Thermoanaerobaculia bacterium | reverse complement strand
ATTTTTGGCTGTGTCAGGTTCGTCGCGATCCCGATCCCGATTCCGTAGCCGTTACGTTTTCCTTGGTTTTTTGGCGCGGTGGGGCGCCGGGTTGCCGTCATGAGCGCGCCATTCAAGCGCCGTCAAGCGCCAGGCTCGGATACGATGATCGTCGGAGGAGGATCACTCGTGGCTGAACAGAGTCGACGATCTTTCGTGAACAACGTCCTGGCCACGGTCGGTGGCAGCGCACTGCTCCTCGCCGCCGACCGTTCAGCTGTGTTGGCGGGGGCTGAAGAGCTCACCTCGGCGTCCTTGTCAGGCGACCTCGGCAAGGACTACTGGCGACTGGTCCAGCGCCAGTTCCGCCTCGAGCCCGGATTGCTTTACTTCAACAACGCCTCGCTCGGGCCGTCGCCGACCCTGGTCGCCGACGCGACGGAGGCCTTCCGGCGTCAGCTCGACGCCTTCCCCTCGCGCTACATGTGGGGCGGGTGGAACGAGGAGAAGGAGGCCGTACGATCCAGGGCCGCCGAGCTCCTCGGCGCCTCGCCTGAAGAGATCGCCCTGGTTCACAACACCACCGAGGGGATGAACCTCGTCGCCTCGAGCATGGATCTCGAAGCGGGTGACGAGGTCATCGTCGCCGACCACGAACATCCGTCGGGCACCGTCCCCTGGCAGTACTGGCAGGAGTCGAAGGGGGTGCGGTTGGTGAGACCGGTGCTGCCGATCCTTCCGTCGGATCCACAGGAGGTCACCGAGGTGTACCGCCGTGCCATCACCCCGCGAACCCGGGTCATCTCCATGTGCCACGTGGTCAACACCAACGGCCTCATCCTGCCGGTCAAGGAGGTCTCCGAGATGGCGCGGGACCGTGGGATCCTGATTGCAGTGGATGGCGCCCAGGCACCGGGAATGATCAGTGTCGATCTTCATGACCTCGGGTGCGACTTTTACGCCGCTTCCTCCCACAAGTGGCTCTTTTCACCCAAGGGTGTCGGCGTTTTCTACGCTCGGCAGGCGTCGCAACCGCTCCTCAAACCGCTCATCGTCTGCCGTGGGTGGGAGGATCGATCCATCCGCAGCTTCGAGAACTACAACACCCGCAACCTCCCCGAGGTTTTGGGGCTGGGGGTCGCCCTCGATTTCCAGAATCTCATGAGGCCTGCGCGACGGCTGGCGCGGATTCATCAGCTCAAACGCTTCTTCCGCGACCGGATCGGAGACGATCCGGTCTTTGCCATCAAGACTCCGGCGAGCGACGAGCTGTCGTCGGGAATCACCACGGTCGAGGTGGTCGGGCGAGACGTCAGGGAGGTTGCGACGCTCCTGGCGGAGCGCCATCACATCGACTGCCGGCCGATGACTACACACGATCTCAACGGTCTTCGTATCTCGTTGTCGGTCTTCAACACCGAGGACCAGGTGGAGGTGCTGGTGGCGGCCCTCTGCGAGATCGCCGCGTGACCGCTCTCCGATCTTCATGACGACGCCCCCGGAAAACAGCCGAGTCTCCTGACGTTCCGTTCCGGTGCTAACCTGGAGTGGTGAAAAAGCCCCTCGCAGGCCGCCGTGAAGTGGAACACACCGCCGATTGGGAACTCGAGGTGTGGGCACCGGACATGGTGGGCCTGCTCGAGGAGGCGGCCCGTGGGATGTACGAAATGATGGAGGTCGAGGTCTCGGAGCAATCGCGCTGCCACCGCCAGCTTGAAGTCGTCGCGGATGATCGGGAACAGCTCTTCGTTTCGTTCCTCGAGGAGCTGCTCTTCATTGCCGACTCGGAGAAGGTGGCCTTCGACGGCTTTCTGTTGGGCTTACAGGAACTCGATTTATTGGCGCGGCTCGAGGGAGGATCCATCGTCTCGCGAGCCAAGGAGATCAAGGCTGTCACCTATCATCAGCTCGCAATCGTCGAGACCGAGCGCGGGCTGAAAACGAGCATTGTCTTCGATGTGTAGGGATCAACCATGGTTCAGCTGAGCGACCTCAAACGCCTCGGTCCTTACGAGTGGGAGATTCCAGCTGCGGTTCGCTCCGATATGCGGGTGCCGGTGCGCCTCTTCGCAAGTCGGGAGCTGCTCCAAAGCATCGGCGGCGACGCCTCGCTCGAGCAGGCGGTCAACGCCGCCACCCTACCCGGGGTGGTTGGGCAGGTGTTGGTGATGCCCGACGTCCATCAGGGCTATGGATTCCCGATCGGTGGCGTGGCCGCAACCGAGCTGCCGGCCGGTGTGATTTCGCCGGGCGCCATCGGCTATGACATCAACTGTGGGGTGCGTTTGCTGGCGTCCCGGGTCGAGATCGGCGAAGCGGCGGGTGCGATGAACGATCTCGCGTCGGCCCTCGACGCTGCATGTCCCAGCGGTGTCGGCAAGGGTGGACGGCTGCGGCTCGACGGTCGAGACCTCGAACGCGCCTGTCGGGACGGAGGCAAATGGGCCCGAACCCGCGGCTGGGGCACGGATTCCGATGTCGCCAGGACCGAGGAGGCCGGCTCCCTCGAGGGTGCCGATTTCTCCAAGGTCAGCCCACGTGCGCGGGAACGGGGGCGTCCTCAGATGGGAACCCTGGGCGCCGGCAACCACTTCATCGAGGTGGAGGTGGTCGACGAAATCTTCGACCACGAGGCGGCGAGGGTCATGGGGCTCTCCGAGGGCTGTCTGACGGTGATGATCCACTGCGGCTCGCGCGGTTTCGGCCACCAGATCTGTACCGACTATGTGAAGTCGTTCCAGAAGGCGGTGGGACGCTACGGGATCAGACTTCCAGACCGCGAGCTGGTGTGCGCACCGCTCGACTCGCCCGAGGGCAGAGCCTACGAGGGCGCCATGCGGTGTGCCGCCAACTACGCCTTCGCCAATCGCCAGGTCCTCGCGCACTTTGCCCGCGAGGCTTTTACCGAGGTACTGCGCGGCCGGGCAGAGAACGTCCACCTCCACCAGGTCTACGACATCGCCCACAACATGGGCAAGATCGAGGAGCACCTGATTGACGGAAAGAAACGTCGTGTGTGTGTCCACCGCAAGGGAGCCACCCGCGCCTTCGGTCCGGGCTTCGAGGACCTGCCACCGGAGTATCGATCGATGGGCCAGCCGGTGCTGGTGCCGGGATCGATGGGCACCGCCTCGTGGGTGCTGGTGGGGACCGCGAAAAGCATGGAGCACTCGCTCGGCTCGTGCTGCCATGGCGCCGGCCGCACCATGAGCCGCCGCAAGGCCAAGCGCTCGATCAACGGCACCGAGCTGCTCCGCGAGCTCGAGGATCGAGGCATCAAGGTGCGGGCCGGATCGATGCCCGGTCTCGCCGAGGAGGCGCCGAAGGCCTACAAGGATGTGGATGCTGTGGTCGATGCGGTGGCCGGTGCCGGCATCGCCAAAAAGGTCGCGCGGCTTCGACCGGTCGCTGTTGTCAAGGGATAGCCTCCCATCCGCCTTCCCGATGCTCGTGTTCGAATCACCTACCCCAAAAAACGCCGAGGCGCAGAGCCGCCCGCCCGTGCGGGGGGTGAGGGAGTGAGGGATTGAGGGATTGAGAGGGTGAGGGCCCACCCGCTGAGAAACCGCAGATCACGCAGATAGACGCAGATGGATCTGTCGCGCCTTCGGAGCCTGATCGGGCAGTAAATTGTTGGGTTTTCGGGAATCGGTCGGCAAGAACTGTCGTCGTCTGACGGTTCAATGCCCATTGAATTGTGAAGAGCCAAGAATCTGCTGGACAAACTCATCAACGGATTCCTCCGCACACAAGGGGTTTGCATCCGGGTGGGTGGCTCTTGGAAGCGCGTTCGCAAGAGCCCCCGCCCAGATCCTTCGACCGCGCGTCCCAACGGGACGCTCCGCTCAGATTGACAAACCGAAAAAGCTCCTCATCGAGGTGCGCCTCTGTTGAGTCGGCCACTTGCTCACTGGGCAGGGTCGTCCTCGCTCGCCTCACTCTCGGGCATCGTGAATCGATCGTCTGCGAGGTCGACGCCGAGCTCGATCGTCTCGAGGGTGATGACCTGTCCCCTGGGATTGCCCGGGAAACCCATCTCGATCAGGTGGGCGAAGAGCAGGCCGTCGGTCTTCCGGTAATCCTTGAAGAGCGTGGTGACCTCGATCTCGGTGCCCTGAACGATGCGTTTCGTGTCGGACTTGAGCTCGATGAAACTCTCCCGGTCGAGGTAGAAATGGACCACATCGCCGCTCGCCTTTGTCACCTTGAGCTTGAACGCCGCGGTTCCGTCAACCTCGTCCTCGCCGACGAGTTCGACGGTGTGCCCTTTCATTTTGAAATCGACCAGCGGGCCGTCGAAGTCGGCCTGGTCTTTGATCTGTTTGAGCTCGTCAGCCGACATTTCTTCAGGTTCGGTCTTGCCGAGCATCGGCATCACCGACCAGCCCACCTCGCCGTCGTATGCCTGAATGGTGGTCATTCCCTGCGCTGAGAACTCCATGCGGACCCGGTCGGGCCGTTTGAACTCCAGGGTGAACTCGACGTCCATGGCGCCCGCAGCCGAGCCCCCCATGCGCATCGTGCCGCTGATCCGCGCCGAACGTACGGCCAGGATCGCGTCTTCGCCACCCCGCGCCTCGAGGTTTCGGGCCACCACCTCCTCGACGGTCATAGCTGCCGCCGGGCCGCCCGCGAGCAGCAATCCACAGATCATTCCCAATATCTTCGACCGCATCAGGCCTCCCTCCCTGGTTTGGAGTGCGTCTCGCCCCATCCGGTGGACACCTTCTTTCCTCCGAGCATCCACAGGCGGGAATCGTAGCACTGACACTCTGGTGTCAGAAGACGGTCGCGAGCCTCGAAAAGCGGCGCTCGATCAGAAGCGCGGTCGCGATCGCGAGAACGCCGGCTGCCAGGCCGGCGCTGATGTCGGTAACCCAGTGAATCCCGAGCACCGCGGTCGAGACGATCACGAGCAGACCCAACCAGAGCGCGCTCCAGCGAAATCTCAGGCGAAAGACGAAGCACAGACCGATGACCACCACCGTCAGCGAGACGTGAAAGCTCGGGAAGCAGTTGTCGAGACCTGATATCGGCCGGAAAGCCTCGATCAGAAAGGGCTCCCACAGATCCGACAGCAGGATGGCGCCGGACTCGGGATACGCCCACCGCTCGGGAACCGGAAAAAACAGGAAAAACGGAAGGCTGATCGCGTAGTTGGCGGTGATGGCGAGGGCAAAGAGCCGAAAGGGTCGCCGCTCGGGGGAACGGACGAGTGCCCAACCGGTGACCAGAACGAGGGCCATCAGCACAAAGAAGTAGGAGATCGAGTAGCCGTAGACCACCATCGGCGGGGCGGCGTCGTAGGCCTGGGCGGTGACCGAGCCTTCGAACCAGTGGGCGGCTTCCGCCAGCCGGTAGCCGAGCTCGCGACCGATCGCCCAGCGATCTCTGACCGAGTTCTCGATGGTGGTCTCCACCAGGTTGACCGCAAAGACGCCGGTCAACAGCATCAGAGACCTGGAGTGGCTGGCGAGGAGATGTCTCGCACGGCTGACCGGCCGGCGCACCGGACCGGACGACGCTGCGGCGAACGCCTCGTAACGTTCGCCTGATGAGACGGCTCCGGATGAGTGCTCGCGGTGCAGCATTCGCAGCTGCTCGAGCAGGCTCAGAGCCGACTGGAGCCGTTTGGAGGGATCCTTCTCGAGGCAGGCGTTGAGCGCGACCTCGATCTGTGCGGGAAGGTCCTTTCTGCACCGGGAGACCGGCGTGACGGGTTCGCGAAGGATGGCCGAGATGACCCCGCTGGCCGACCTCGCCTGGAATGGTCGTTCACCGGCCAGCATCTCGTAGAGAATGATGCCGAGGGAAAAGAGATCGGACCGGTGGTCGACCTCGTCTCCGGCGACCTGCTCCGGCGACATGTAAGGGATCGTCCCGAGAAGAGCGCCGTCCTCGGTGAGGAGTGCGGCGAAGGCC
>CBDTWX010000376.1:0-5910 GCA_965364305.1 uncultured Thermoanaerobaculia bacterium | reverse complement strand
GCCGCGTGGGGTCCACCCGTCTCTACGACCGACACTCCTGACGACGGCCTCGCTCTGATATGGGAGCTGCCGAGCCACCGGGTGATGCTCGATTTTGCGCGCCCCAGGAAACCTCGTCTGGAGGTGTTTGCCGAGGGCGGCGCAGTGCTACGCGCGGTCACTCTCAGAGTTCGAACCGAGGTGAGCGGTACTGCCGAATGAAGACACGGTGCTCGACGCGAACGGTTTTTCGGCGAAATTTAACCCTTCCGGGTTACGACTTTCGATCCACCTGGTAGGATGAACCCATGGACACCACGGCCCCGACGCTCGCCGGCAAACTCCTGATTGCGATGCCCGGACTCGCTGATCCGAATTTCTGGCGATCAGTGGTGCTGCTCGGCGTTCACTCGGACAAGGACGGCGCATTCGGCCTCGTGATCAATCGGATGCTGGACGTCAATCTCCAAGAGATCCTGGTCGAGCTGGGGGCGGAGGCCGTGGACAGCGAGCTCCCGGAGGTCTTTGCAGGTGGACCGGTGGAACCGAGTCACGGTTTCGTGCTCTTCGAACGAGGCGAGCACGAGGTGGCCGACGATGACATCAAGATTTCCGACTCGCTTGTGGTTTCCGGCAGCACCGAGACCCTGGCGAGACTGGCCCACGGATCACAGGCGGCCAGGTATTTCCTGCTTCTTGGATACTCCGGGTGGCACCCGGGTCAGCTCGAACGGGAGATTGAAGAAAACTCGTGGGTGGTCGCGCCTCTCGACACCTCGATCGTGTTCGATGTTCCGGTTGAGGAGCGATGGGCGGCGGCTCTGAAGTCACTCGGCATCGAACCCGGCACCCTTGTCGACAGCGGCGCTTCAGAGCCGAGCTGAGCCTCCCGGCTCTCACGATCTGGCCGATGTCATCTCACCCATCCGCTGATCACTGACGGGTCTCCCTCGGACGCGAAAAGGGCCCGGCCAAATGGCCGGGCCTTGATTGAAGTGGGAGAGCCGGTTCCGCCAAGATGGTGGGATCAAAAACGATGGGAAAAACTTGGCAGGCCGAATTGGTTGGCCTCTTCAGGCGGGTTTCAAGGTGGTTAGCTTCCCCGGGCCTCTCCCTTTCTCAATTGATAATCCATCATACCATGCGGTCACAGGGGTGTCCAGCTTAATGCCCAGGAATCTTGGGTTTGCCCGTTCATCGGGGGAATCGTTCCCGCTCCACCCTCCGGGCGCTGCCCGAGTTCCACCCGGGTCAATCCGTGCCCTTTTCAGACAGCACTATGTTCATCTCCAGCTCCTCACCCACCTCGAGATCAACCCGCCTCGTAGCATGAATGAACCCCTCGGCACGGACCTCGATGAGGTGCGGGCCGGCCGTTGTCGCCAGCGGCTCCTCCATCCGGCTCAGCTCCCACGCGGTGGCGACGAATACCCCATCGAGCATGACCTTGGCCGACTTCGGTGAGACGTCGAGTCGCAGCGACGCGCCCGATTTTTCTGCTGCTGTCTTCCCGTCCTGGATGCTCGGTTTCAAATCGCGCCGCAGACTCAGATCGGGACCAGTCGGAGCTTTCGATGCGACCCGAACCTGGGGTGCCTCCAAAGGCCCGAACACTCGCTCAAAAGGCATACCCTTTCCATAGGTGTCCGCCTTCTTTTCCCTCTTCGCTCCTTTGATCCGCTCCATAAAGTGCCTGATGGAGTATTTGCAGCCCGCGGAGGCCTCGATTGGGATCACGAGGGTCTGATATCCCTCGAATCGAAGCTCGAGACTGTAGGCGCCGGGTTCCAGATAGAGGTACCCCGGTTTGCCATCGAGGTACCGCGCTCGGCCGACAAATCGGTCGTCGAGATGAACTCGGGCGTCCTTGGGACGCGCACGAATGCTAACGATTGCCAGCGACGGGCCCTGGGGCATGCCATCCGACTGCGGAGGTCCCGTCCAGTATGCCGCCACGGGAACGCAGGGCAGGCCGAACTCACCCGCACCCTCCTCGGCTGCCGCACCCGAGGCGCCCTGCTGGACGTCAGCCGCGGGGGACGCCTGAACGGAGATCGAGGATGACCCTGCTTCTGCCGTCATCGGGCCACGGGAATCGACGGCGCCTAACGCCTCTCCGCCCGTGATCGAGGCGGCCAGTGCGACGATCACCATGCCAACGATTCCCATGATGCACCTCCGGATCAACGGGAATGCAAGCCCTCTGCCAGACCTATCAGATAGCACTGATCTAGAAAGCTCTGATAGACCCAGGTCGGCACGACACCCTCGGCTCGCTCCCCAAGCTCCACAAGGAGACCCAGGAACACACGGTGAATTCGCCGGAGCAGAGTCGGCCGACCGAGACGTGCCACTCCGAGCAGGTGTTCAAGCTCTGGATGAAGGTCGGCAAATATCGCAGCCGAGTGGCCGGATGTCCTCTGCCGGCGACAGAACGTCCGCGGCTGAACACAGTGATGGTGGACGGTGCGGGCTTTCGGTTGATAGCGGATATGAAGTCCGCCGGCGGCCGCCCGGTAGGCGAACTCGATGTCCTCCCAGGCCGCGGCCGGAAAATCCTCGCGAAAACCACCAAGTCTCTCCAGCTCGGAGCGCGGCAGCGACACGTTCGAGGTGTAGAAGAAGTTGAACGGTACAGAGCACGGATCGTCAATGATGAGGTATCCGAATTGAGCGCCGTACTCATTAATGAAGCGCGAGAATGGGCTTTCCGTTTCCGGGGGGAACGAAGTGTAACCGAGGATCGCGACCGGGCCCGACCCACCAAAAAGCCGGTGATCTTCGAGATGCGCGACAAGCCACCCTGGCTGCGGAACGGTGTCGTCACCCAGAAAGATGATAATTTCGCCACCCGCCGCCTCAACCCCGCGATTCCGGGCGGCCGCCGGACCGGCATTGTCCTGTCGAAGGGAAACAAACCCAGGTTCTCCGGATCGACCCCTCAGCCAGTCCCAGGTGCCGTCACTCGAGCCGTCATCGACGATGACCAACTCGAGCTCCGCCCCGAACGGCACGGTCTGGCTTCGGACAGTCGTCACGACCCGCTGCAGATCGTGCAACCGATTGTATGTAGGGATGATGACGCTCGCCCGCATATCACACCACGACGCGGGGAATGGTCGGCGACAATCGGGCGAGGAATTCGTAGTTGATGGTGTCGCTGAGCGAGGCCAATTCCTCAACGGGGATGACATCCTCTCCCTGCCTCCCGATGAGCACCACTTCGTCGCCGATGGCGACGCCTGGAATATCCGTCACATCCGCGATGAAAATATTCATACAAACCCGACCCACGACCGGTGCGGATCGACCGTGTATGAGAACCCGTGAACGGTTGCCGAGACACCGTGAATATCCGTCGGCGTAACCGACTGGAATGACTGCCAATTGGCTCGGCCTCCTTGCCGTCCATGTCCTGCCATACCCAACCGACTCATCAGTTTCAACGGCCTGCAATTGACCCACGGTTGCCTTCCACGAGAGGGCCGGGCGTAGTTGAAAACCATCGCCCTGATGTTTGAGAATCCACGATAATCGAGTCTCTCGCGAGGGCCAGTGTCCGTACATCGAAATACCCACCCGAGAGAGGGTGAAATCGGTTTCACGGAAAAGAAGCGCGGCCGCAGAACAGGAGCAGTGAATGAAAGGTGGAAATTCGCCCAACTCACGCCGGATGATTTCGAGTGCTCGGTGGAAAAGTCGGAGTTGAAGCCGCGTAAAATCGTGTTCGATGGTGTCCTCGATATTGGCAAAATGGCCTGCAATTCCAACCACCTCTACACCGCGTTTTCGCGCCCGCGCCACCAGACGAGGGATATCCTCGATCGAAACCCCTTGTCGTTTTGTCTTGATGTCCACCTTGATGTGAGTTCCAAGAGAGATACCGGTCCGTTCTCGATAATCCGCCGTCCAGTCCAGCGACTCCTCGGATGACACGACCAGATGCACGTCCGGGTCGAGTTCAGACAACTCCGCCGGCGGCACCCACCCCATCACGAGAATCGGCTTTCTCAGCCCCAGCTCTCGCAATTGCCGCGCCTCCGAAGCGCTGTGAACACCCAGCCATTGCGCAGTCCTTGCGGCGCGAAGCGCTATCTCGGCCAGGCCGTGACCGTACGCGTTGGCTTTGACAACTGCGAGCAGGGCGGATTCCGTGCGAATAATCCTCCGCAATAGATCGAGGTTGTGGTCGATTGCGCTACCCTTCACCTCGATCCACTGGACCGGACGATTGCCAGCCATATCCATCGGCGCAGTCTACCCTGGAAACGAAGCTCTTTCCACGACATCCTGAGCGACATACACGTCAAATCTCGAACAAACAACCTCCATATTTCACCCTCGCGATGGCCGATCAAGATGTCGGCACAGAACCTGAGCTGCTGTTCATAAAGCATTTTCGCCCAATTACTTCCAAACTCCACCATGTTCAGAAATTTCATGAAAATCAACATTCTGGCTGACAAGATCGGCCAACATCAAAGCATCACTGCGTATATTCTTTTCGTATTTTTCACCCAATTTTTCCTTGACTCTTGATGAAACAATTTATATGCTGACCCTAGTCTCTTTGGAGGTGCTCCATGGCGTTCGAGAAGTTCATTCCGCCTCAATCCTCCGGTGTTCGGCCGAGGGCGACCATTCGACCGAGCGGATTGATCTCTTTCGATGCTGCGTCGGTGGAGTCCTTCGGCCTCCATTCCGCGTCGTTTGCGATCCTCTATTTCGACAAAACCCGCAAGATGGTCGGCATACAGATCACCGACAATGAAGATGACGACGGAGCATTGAGATTGTCTCGGAGAAGGCGTTCAGTCAGCGTCAAGGCACCGCAGTTTTTCGACCTTTATGGAATCTCATTCGAGGAGGCCCAAAGATTCGACGTCGGTCAGGATCCGGCGACGAAGATTCTCACAATCAGCCTGAAGAATGTGCCAAGGCGCCGCGGTCGCCGCCCGAAAAAGATCTGACTCAAAGGTCGGGTCTGCCCGGCCAGCCGTCGCACACCGCAAAAAGTTCTGAAAAGCAGGTGGTGGAGAGTGACGCGATCTCACGCGTCGGCTTTCCCCATTGCTCTGCCAGACATTGTCCGACCAGAGGGACATAGGATGGCTCGTTGCGTTTGCCACGGTGGGGCGTCGGCGCCAGAAACGGGCTGTCGGTTTCAACCAGGACCTGGCTCGGCTCGAGCACAGCCACCATTTCGCGAATGTTGTGTGCCGCCTTGAAGGTCACCATGCCCGATATCCCTATCCGAAGACCCAGGTCCATCACGCGGCGGGCTTCTTCAGGACCCTCTGAAAACGAGTGGCAGACGCCCCGTAAAGCTCCCTGTCGTTCTGCGATCCGAGTCTCGAGATCATCCCAGGACTCTCGGTTGTGGAGAATCACCGGGTAGCCGGTTTCCAAAGCCAGATCGAGCTGCCACGTGAAGGCCGCGAGCTGGTCCTCCCGAGGTGAGTTCATGTAGTGATAGTCGAGTCCGATCTCACCCACCGCAACGACCGAGGGCCGCTCCAAACCCCTTTCGATTCGCCGTTTCAGGTCAGTGTCGAGCGACGCGGCCTCGTGAGGGTGGATGCCTACAGCAGCAACGATCCGGTGTGGATGATCTTCCGAAAGACCGATTGCGCGGTCAAGATCGTCGCGACTCGTGGCCGGCACGAGAACGCCCTCCACTCCGTGACCAGCCGCCCGCTGGATGATCTCGGGCACCTCGTCGCGGCCGAACATGGTCAGATGTGCGTGCGAGTCGATCCAGGTGAAATTATCACTCATTTGGTCAGTGTAACTCTATTATTCGAGAGCTCTCGTCGCAGGGCCGACGAAAGCTCTCGAACAATAAATAGTGGTGGACGCCTCACCGGGCTTCATCAATCGCCACCAACATCGCCGCCCCGACGACCGCCGCCGTCTCCGATCGGAGTGTGG
>CBDTWX010000375.1:0-5922 GCA_965364305.1 uncultured Thermoanaerobaculia bacterium | reverse complement strand
TGCTGCCAACGAGGGTAACGAACGTCGGCGTCTGGTGGTGGCGCCGATCACCGCCGATGACGCGGCGGATCTCTTCAATATCGTCGGCGAGCTCGAGGGTTTGGCCGGGTTTTACGCCGCCGGTGTTGACAGGGAGCAGAGGATTCCGTTTGCCCGGGAGCTCGAAGAGATCAACAACCAGATGCTTGTCGAGTCCCATGCCGCCCAAATGGACACCTACAAGGTGTTCCAGCTCGATGCTTCATTCCACCGTCGATACGTTGTGGAAGCCTCACCACCGCGCCTGCTGGCCCTCCACGACGCCATCAAACCTCAGGCGGAACGGTACGCGAGGCTGTACGTCGCTGCGCTGACCGACGTGCTCGATCTTTCGGTGGCAGAGCACGAGCTGATCATCGAAGCCATCGAAAATGGAGACGTTGACGCTGCCCAGAAGGCGATTCAGACCAACTGGCGAAACGCGGCCAAACGGGTTTCGACCTTGATCGCAGAGTGGGGTGAGAGCGGTGGTTGGTAGGGAGGCAAGGCAGACCCCCTACGATGACGTGTCAGGAGTTTCTTTTGTTCATCCAAGGAGGAGATCATGACTTTTTCACGAAATCGCGTCTGTCTGTTCGCCGCCTCGCTCACGCTCTTTTTCACAACCTTTCCTTTCGCGCTGCCCGCTGAAGAGGCACCTGCCGAAGGAGAGGCGGCGACGCCCGAGTCGGTTGGTCCGTCCGACCCGGCGGAGCTCGAGGCGTTTATCGACGGCATGATGGCCGCGCACATGCCTTCGAGAAAGATCCCGGCCGCGACGATCGCGATCGTCAAGGATGGCGAGCTGTTCTTCGCCAAGGGCTACGGTTTTGCAGACCGAGAACGGAAGATTCCAGTCAAAGCCGATGCCACCCTGTTCCGACCCGGTTCGACCTCCAAGCTTTTCACCTGGACCGCGGTCATGCAGCTCGCCGAACGCGGCCAGCTCGACCTCGACGCCGATGTCAACACCTACCTGACGACCTTCCAGATCCCGTCGACCTTTCCCGAGCCGATCACAATGAAGCATATTCTCGCCCACACGGCCGGTTTCGAAGACGGCGCGCTCGGCTATCTCATCGTAAAGGACCAAGACAAACTGATGGGGATGCGCGAAGCGTTGGCGGCCCACATGCCCGATCGAGTGCGCCCGCCCGGAGCCTGGTCCGCCTACTCCAACTGGGGGACAGCCCTTGCCGGTCTGATCGTCGAGGAACTCTCCGGGATGTCCTTCCCCGAGTACATCGAAAAGAACATCTTCGAAGCGCTGTCGATGGAGCACTCCACCTTCCGCGAGCCGCTGCCGGAAAACCTCGCGTCGGATATGGCGGTGGGTTACCGGCGCAAGAACGGGCTTTACGAGCCCGGGTACTTCGAGCTCATCAGCGATTTCGGCCCGGCCGGAGCCCTCTCGTCCACTGCCACCGACATGGCCAACTTCATGATCGCCCACCTGCAGCTCGGACGTTTCGGCGACCAGCGCATTCTCGAGGAAGAGACCGCCCGCCAGATGCACAGTCAGCTCTACACGCCCGAACCACGCCTGCCGGGTATGGCGCACGGTTTCTACGAATCGGAGGTCCGCGGCCAGCACGTCATCGGCCACGGCGGGGACACGATCTTCTTCCACTCGGACCTCGCCCTCTTCACCGATCATGACCTGGGTCTCTTCGTCTCCTACGCGACCAACGGCGGCCGCGCGCGCATCGAGCTCGTGGATGCGTTCGTCGCTCGTTACTTCCCGCACGAGGAGCTGGACCTTCCGGAGCCGCCCGAGGATTTCGCCGAGCGGGGTGGGAAGTACGCCGGCAATTACCGATTCACCCGCCACAACTGGAGCGACCTCGAGAAGCTCATGTCGCTGCCGAGCGTGATTTCGGTGGCGGTCACGCCCGACGGTACGCTCATGACGTCGGCTATTCTCGAAGATCCGTGGCACTGGGTCGAGATCGAGCCGAACCTCTTCCACCAGATCGACGGAGGGATGACACTCGCCTTCATCGAGGACGATGACGGCACTGTCAACCACCTCGCGTTCTCGCTTCTTCCGTTCATGCCGGCCTATCGCGTCGCCTGGTATGCGGCCCCGACCTTCAACTACGTCCTGTTGGCGGTGGCGCTGCTGCTGTGCGTGACGACCCTGATCAGCGCGTTCAGGCACCGCAAGGCGAGGAGAGAGGATCCGTCCGGAGCACGGTGGGCGGTGCGGTTGGCCTGGATGGTGAGCGCCCTGACGCTCGTTTTCATCGTGGCCGTGACGATCATCGTCAGCTCTGTGGGGGAGGACTTGTTCTCCGGCTTCCCGCCCTCTCTGACAGCGGCGCTGATGCTGCCGATCCTGACTTCGATCCTGACCCTGGGCGTCGCGGTGTTTGCCGTCCTCAGCTGGAAGAACGGCTACTGGACCCGCTTCCGGCGGATTCACTACACCCTCTTCGCCGTCTTCGCCCTCGGCCTCGTGTGGTTCTACTGGTACTGGAACATTCTCGGCGTCCAGTACGGATGATCTTCCGGCGCCACCTGAAGCGGGCGGATCGTAGCGAAGGATCCAACGGCCTGGGACATCTCTGGCTGGGACAGGTTGATGACGACGAGGGACTGCAGCCGGTTGATGGGTGAGGTTTCGTGACCTTCGAGCTGGGAGGAGCGGCAAAGATGGAATTCGAGGAAGATCCGAGAATCAAGGTGGCTCGCAGGGGTCTGGTGCTGGCGTGGACTTTTTTTTCCGTCTTCCTCGCGGTCGCGTTTGGGGCTGCGGCAGCTTTCAAGAACGAACCTTTGATCTTCGGCCTCCCAGGTTGGGTGGCGCTGTCGTGCGTCATCGTGCCGGCTGTGTTCGTGGTGGCGTTGATCCCGATCGTTGAAAAGCTCATCCCCGACATTTCGCTGTCCGCCGACGATGAGGAGGCGCTGTGAACCTCGCGCTGGTCGCCTTTCTCGCCTACACGGCGGTATTGCTGGCGATCGGGATTTGGTCCTACCGGATTGTCGAGAAGGTGCCGGTCGCCAAGTACGAGGAGGAGTTTTACGCCGCCGGGAGAGGTCTCGGCGGGATCGTGGTCGCGCTGATCATCGCCGGCGGCATGGCGAGCGCGGGGACCTTCATCGCGGGGCCCGGCATGTGCTACGCCTACGGCTACTCCTGGGTCCTCATCAACGTCACGCAGACCTTTCTCAGCCTGATGCTTTTGGCGGCGGTCGGGATCATGGTGGGTCTGGTGGCGCGCCGGGTCAACGTCGTTACCTACCTCGACATCTACAGGGCCCGCTACCAGAGCAGGGCGGTGGTGCTGGTCATGGCGACTATGGTCGCGCTCCTGCTCATCCCGTACATGGCCACCCAGTTCGTCGGCGCCGCTCGGGTCATCGTGCAGATGACCGGCATGGGTTACTTTGCCTCGTTGGCGCTCGGGTCCGGAGTCGTACTGGTCTATTGTGTGCTCGGCGGGATGCGCGGCACCTCGGTGGCAACCCTGCTGCAGGGCGTCGTGATCACGGTCGGTACCATCCTGCTCTTCGCAGGGACCTACCGGGCTGCCGGCGGCTTCGAACGCTCGACCGTAATGATCGCGGATCTCGACCCCAAGTTCCTGTCACCCACCATGCTGGGCGAGTTTCCCTGGCCCTTCATTTTTTCCGTCGCCTGTCTCTCCGGCTACTTCGCAGCCGGTTCTCCTCATGGCATGCTCGGCGCGCTGACCTACAAGAACACCACCGCCCTGAAACGGGGAATCTGGCTCGGAGCGATTCTGGTCTTCATCTGGACCGCGCTGCTCTGTGTGGCGGGAGTCATGGGCCGGGCCATCATTCCGAACCTCGAGGTTGCCGACGAGATCGCGCCGTGGCTGGCGATGAACGTGCTGCCGGGCCCGCTCGCCGGTGTCGTGTTGGCGGGCATTGTGGCGGGGATTCAAACAACCGTGGCCGCAATGGCGATAGTCATCACCTCGAGCATCGCGAGAAATGTGGTCCACGAGCTGCGGATCGATCTCACGCCGCAACAGATGAAGACCCTGTCGCGGGTGACGATGACGACGTGCCTCGTGGCAGCCATCGCACTCGCCCTGACGCAGCCGAAGCTGGTCCAGTGGATCATTCTCTTCGCGCTGGGTGGGATCGGCACCTCCGCGATCGCACCGATCGTCCTCGGACTGTACTGGAAGAGGGGCAACCGGTGGGGTGCGCTGGCCTCCATTTGCTTCGGCATGAGCCTGTACGTGCTTGCCTTCACTGCGGTACCTGAGATCGGTCTGTTTGGAATGCATCCATCGTTTCCTTGTACTGTCGCCGCGGCGTTGGTGTACGTGCTGGTGAGCCTCGCCACGCCGCCGCCCTCGGAGGAGATCTCACGGACCTTCTGGGGGAGGGCGAGATAGGAGAGTGCGGCGCGGAGACCGACCGCAGCACACCAGCGCTGTCCGCACTTATTGGCAGCGCCTGAGAGGGAGAGGTCGAAATGACGGATCTTCGAATCGACGGAATCGATATCTACCGGGGGATGATTCCAATGGTCGCCCCATTCAAAATTTCTCTTGGGGTGATCAGCGAAGCAGCGTACCTGTTTGTCCGCGTCAGGACCAATGGCGGAGTTGACGGCTGGGGTGAGACGACGCCCATCTCACAGATCACCGGCGACACCCAGGCCATCAACGCGGCCGCGGCGACCGACCTGGCGAAACTGGTGCTTGGCCGGGATCCCCTCGACATCGAGGGCCGCGTCACCGACATGCACGGTTTCCTGGCGTTCAACCCCAGCGTGCGGGCGGCGTTCGACATTGCGCTGTACGACATCGCGGGGAAAGTGGCCGGCCTTCCCCTGTACGCATTCCTGGGAGGCGGAAAACGCCGGCTCCAGACCGACGTGACGATCGGAATCGGGGAGCCGGAAAAGATGGCCGAGCAGGCGGTGGCACTGAAAGAAACCGGGGTCTCCGCGATCAAAGTGAAGCTCGGGACCACCGCGGAGGAAGACGTTCGGCGCATCAAAAGCATACGGAATGCGATCGGCGACGAGCTGCCGCTGCGAGTCGACGCCAACCAGGGATGGGACTTCCCGACTGCGGTCACCGTGTTGAGGCGCCTCGAATCGTCCGGCATCGAGTACTGTGAGCAGCCGATCGCGCACTGGAATTTCGACGGCTTCAGGCGCCTGAGAGAGCAGGTATCCATTCCGATCATGGCCGATGAGTCGGTATTCGACCATCACGACGCCTTCAAGCTCTCCGCTGGCGGCTGCTGCGACTATCTCAACATCAAGCTGGCCAAATCCGGCGGCATCCACACCGCGCTCAAGATCAACGCGGTCGGCGAGGCGTGCGGGATCAAGTGCATGCTCGGCTGCATGATGGAAACCCGGCTCGGTCTGACCGCTGCGGCACACCTGGTTTCCGCCCGACCGAATATCACGTACGTGGATCTGGACGGACACCTTCAGCTTGAGGAGGACCCCATCTTTGGCGGCGCCTCCTGGGATGGCGGCACCATCACCCTGCCGGACGAAGCCGGCATCGGCGCCGAGGTGGATCCTGCTTTTCTCGGGCGCTGCGAGTGCACGACCGTGGCCTGAAATCGGGCGTAATCGGAGCGATCAGCGGTCGGATGGAGCGTGGCCGTTTGGACTGATGGAAGGAGCAAAATCATGACTCGAACCACAAACCGCAGGCTGTGGACGGCCGCATTCGTCGCGATTGGAGTCGCGCTTCCGGCTCTCGCGCAAACCGGGCCCGACCCGCTCGCCGGGCTCGACGCCTACATCGAGAAGGAAATGGCACGCTGGAAGGTCCCGGGCGTCGCCGTCGCCATCGTCAAGGACCGGGAGGTCGTCTTTGCAGAAGGCTTCGGTATCCGACACACGGAGGAGGGGGGCGACGTCGACGCCGACACCCTCTTCGCCATCGGCTCGAA
>CBDTWX010000374.1:0-5926 GCA_965364305.1 uncultured Thermoanaerobaculia bacterium | reverse complement strand
GTGGTGGGGGTCGAGGACCCTTTGCTGGTGCTCGAAACCGACAAGATCACCTTGAACGTCGCCGCCGAGCACGCGGGACAGCTGCACATCATCGTCGACGAGGGCGAGACCGTCGAAGTTGGCCAGGTGGTGGCGACGATCGACACCGATGCCGCCCCAGCGGGTGCGACCGCGCCCGACGAGGGGGCAGAGGCCGAGCCACCTACCGACGAACCCAAGGCCGAGACCGATGCACCAGCTTCCCCCGCCGCTGAGACCGCCGGTCTTTCCCCCGCCGTGCGTCGTCTGGTTCTCGAGCATGGAATCGATCCGGGCGCCGTCGACGGCACCGGAAAGGGGGGACGCATCCTCAAAGGCGATGTCATGAGGTATCTCGAGGCGCAGGAGCAGCCAGAAGAGGAGCAGCCGGAACCGATCACCCCGGCTCCGACACCGCCACCCGAGCAGAAGCCCTCCGCGCCGCCGCCGAAGCCGGTCGCTCTGCCCGATCACCGCCAGAGCCGCGAACCCATGTCCCGTCTCAGGCTGCGCCTCGCTGAACGGCTGGTCGAGGTGCAGCAGACCGCCGCGATCCTGACGACCTTCAACGAGGCCGACATGAGCCGGGTGATGGAGCTTCGGGCGGCGTACAGGGAGAGCTTCAAGCGGCATCACGGCATCGGGCTCGGTTTCATGTCCTTCTTCGTCAAGGCGACCGTCGACGCGCTCAAGACGGTTCCGGCTGTGAACGCCTTCATCGAGGGGGATGAGGTCGTGACCAACCACTACTTCGATATCGGTGTTGCGGTCAGCACCGACAAGGGCCTCGTGGTGCCGGTGGTGCGGGAGGCCGACCGGCTCTCCATGGCCGAGATCGAGGCGAGCATCACCGATCTCGCCGTTCGCGCCCAGGAACGGCGGCTCGAGCTCTCCGATCTCAGCGGGGCGGTCTTCACCATCTCGAATGGAGGAGTCTTCGGTTCGCTCATGTCGACCCCGATCCTCAACCCGCCAGGAAGTGCGATTCTCGGCATGCACACGATTCAAAAACGACCGATCGCGGTGGACGACGAGGTGGTCATTCGACCCATGATGTATCTCGCGCTTTCGTACGACCACCGGATCATCGATGGTCGCGAGGCGGTGACATTCCTCAAACGAATCGTCGAGTGCATCGAGGACCCGGAACGCATGCTGCTGGAGATCTAGGAAATGGATTCCTTCGACCTCGCCATCGTCGGCGCCGGACCCGGCGGATACGTGTGTGCAATTCGCGCGGCGCAGCTCGGTCTCAAGACGGCGATCGTGGAGAAACGGCACACCCTCGGCGGCACCTGCCTCAACATTGGGTGCATTCCGTCAAAGGCGCTGCTCGAGTCTTCCGAGCTGTACGAGTCCACCCGCGAGCGCGCGGCGAACCACGGCATCGTGTTGAGCGAAGTCGGCCTCGACCTGCCGACGATGATGGCGCGCAAGGGAAGCATCGTCACAGAGCTCACCGACGGCGTTGCCCTGCTGATGAAAAAAAACAAGGTCGCGGTGCTCACCGGCCGCGGAACCATCACGGGACCCGGCCGGATCACGGTATCCGGTGACGGAGGAGAGACCGAGATTGCGGCCGACAGCATCTGTCTCGCGATGGGGTCCGAGCCGGCCGAGCTGCCATTCCTCCCGTTTGACGGCGAGCGTATCGTCTCGTCAACCGAGGCTCTCGATTTTTCGACGCCGCCCAAGCGCCTCGCGGTCATTGGCGCTGGAGCTGTCGGCCTCGAGCTCGGCAGCGTGTGGCGCCGTCTCGGCTCCGAGGTGACGGTCATCGAAATGCTGCCGACGATCGCTCCCTTTGCCGACAAGCAGATGTCCAACGCGCTGAAACGCGCGCTCGCCGCCCAGGGGATGGTCTTTCACCTCGAGACCACCCTCAAGGCCGGCAAGGTACTGAAGAAGAGCGTCAGGCTGACGATCGAGGACTCCAAGGGCGCGACTCAGGAGATCAGCAGCGACAAGGTTCTGGTCGCTGTGGGCCGGCGTCCGAACACCGCGAGTACCGGGCTCGAGAACGTTGGGGTCGAGCTGGACGAACAGGGGCGTGTCGCCATCGACGGTTCCTTCCGGACAAACGTCGAGGGCGTCTACGCCATCGGCGATCTGGTGCGCGGCCCAATGCTGGCCCACAAGGCCGAAGATGAGGGCATTGCCCTCGCCGAAAAGCTCGCCGGTATGCCCGGCCACATCAACTACGAGGCGATACCGAATGTGGTCTATACCGAACCCGAGCTAGCCATGGTCGGGCGCACGGAGGCAGAGCTCAAGGAGGCCGGCCTCAAGTTCAACACCGGTCGATTTCAGTTCCGTGCCAACGGGCGGGCCAAGAGCCTCGGCAACGAGACCGGGATGGTGAAAATCCTCGCCGACAGGGAGACCGACCGGATCCTCGGCGTTCACATGGTGGGGCCACGTGTCTCCGAGCTCATCGCCGAGGCTGCCGTGGCGATGGAATATGAGGCCTCGGCCGAAGACCTCGCCCGAACCTGTCACGCCCATCCGACGCTCTCCGAGGTCGTGCGAGAGGCCGCCCTGGCTGTCGACAAGCGCGCACTTCACTCGTAGCCGATTGCCGGGCAATCGGCGGGTGCAGCCTCGGCGGCTGCACATGCGGGCCCGAATACCGGAAAGATGTGTGGGTCGATTTCGCGAGCAGTCTTCTGCGTTCAGCCCGGCGACGAGGATGTGCTGCGGGCCGACGAGATCCTCGGAAAGCTGATTCTCAGAGTCGGTTGAAGAGACTCAACAACTGGCGCGCTCGCTCGGGCTCGAGCCCTCTGAGCGGAGGTCGGGTGGCAAACTCGCCGAGGCCCCGGCTTCCGAGGATCGCCTTCACCGACGGTCCGAGCCCGTACTCCTCCAGCAGATCTCTGACTTCGTCGAGTGTTCCCTGCTCCGCCTCGCCTCCCTGTACCGCGCGCACCAGGTCCGGAGCGACGCTGGCGGCGGCCGTGATGCTGCCGCAGCCCCCAGCCTCGACGCAGGCGCGTACGAGGTGGTCGTTTCCGACAAAATAAGCGCCGTCCGGAAAACGGGTCGTCAGACGCGCCAGCTCGGCCCGATCACCGGAGCTGTCCTTGACTCCCGCAAGACGATCGTGATGACCGACCGCATCGAGAAGGTCGTCCGAGATCGGCACTCCCGTGACCTTCGGTATGTGGTAGAGCAGGACCGGCAGGGACGAATGATCCAACACCCGTCTGAAAAACTCAGCCAGGCCTTCCACCGGAGCCGCGCGGAAGTAGAACGGCGGAGGACAGAGAACGGAACCGAAACCGCAGTCCGCAGCGGTATCCAGCATCGACATGACTTCCGGCAGGGCGCAGGAGCCCACGCCCAGCATCAGTTTCAGCCCCGAGTCGGCGGTGCCAGCAGTCGAGGCCACCACCCGTCGCTCGTCCAGCGAAAGCGATGGGAACTCGCCGTTGGTACCCAGGATGAGGGCACCGTCGAGCCCCTCGGAGGCGAGCCAGCGAAGGTGGGCTACCTGAGCGGCCGGATCGAAAAGTCCGTCAGTGCCGAGCGGCGTTGGAATGGGCGCAAATACTCCGGAGGGCGGCTCCATTGATTCTCCCGCCAAAGAGTCTATACTCTCCACTCCCGTTTCGATCCCAGAGATCGAACACGGCCCAACACTTTTCAGGTGTCCAACGTATTACAATAGAAGGTCACGGGTCGTCCCGTGTCGGAGGGTCTCGCCGAATGATTCGTCACCGATTTCTGGCAGTGGTTGTAACGCTCGCCAGCGTCACTCCGTGCGCGGCTGGTGAGCTCGTGCTGCCGGTCTTCGCACACAATTTACAGGGTCGCGCCGAGAGTCTTTGGAGCTCGGAGATCTATCTCACCAACCCCAGCGATCAACCGGTCCTGGTCGAGCTCGGCCGTTTTCTTCCGGGAGACATCAGCAAGCCCACACCCTGTGACCTCTTCATGCCGCCGACCCGTGTGGTGCCGCCACAATCTGCGACGGTGTGGACCGCTGCCGGGCTCGCGACCGACCTCGGGTGTGCGGAAAGCGCGCGAGGCGGCTTGGTTCTGAGGGCCGATGGCCCGGTCCATATCACGAGCCGACTGGTCAACCTTGCCGGCGCCGATCAGGAGAGTCCGGCTGCGGTGCTATCGGGTCGCGGCGAGGCCTTTGAAGCCATCCCGCTCGAGCATCTCCCTTCGGCAGGCGCCCATCTCCTCCCGGCGCTGATGTGGCATCGCAAGCCCTGCACCAATCCGGCCTTCGACACATTTGTCGGCTTCGCCAACCCCGGTCCGAATCCGGTGGAGGTCATTCTCGACATTCCGCACGAGAGGGGCCGCGCGGTCAGAGTGAACGGGCGTGAGGTCTATCTCCCGCACCGGGTGCAGATCCGACCGGGGACCTGGCACCAGCTTCGACTTGCACCGGCGACCGACGAGGAGGCGCCCTGCGGAGCCATCGAGAGCTTCCTGGTCAGGGTCGACATCGACGGCCCCCTGGCGATATACGGCTCGGTCATCGATCGCTCGAGCGGCGATCCGCGGACGGTCTCCCCCGTCCCGCTCGCCACGGAGTGAGCCCCCACCCACCCGCCCGCCCGGATACAGGCTCAAAATACCATTACGCGGTTCTGGCTTCGACGTGCGAGTTGCCACCCTTCGCATTGTCGGCAAAACCGATAGGCGCTCCCTACTTCGACGTGCTGGGTGCCACCCCTCACATTGTTTGCCCGGGTACCCTCAAGGGGCTAGCGCTCCCAAGGCAAACAATGTGAGGGGTGGCACCGGTGTCGCCGACGCCCCTTCGCGCGCATCAGTTTGCACCCTGCATCCCGCATCCGTGCGGGTGGGCGGTTACTCGAGCGGTAGGGCCGGTTGGCCCCGCGGTTTGACGATCCACTCGAGCCGGAACACGCCCTCCCCCAAAGGGATCAGCTCGAGATTCGGAGGGTGTTGTTTCTCCCACGGCACCAGACCATTGCGCAGAAAAAAGGACTTGATGCGCGGCGACCTGAGCTCGGGAGAGCCCTCCCAGAAGCTCGGCGTGAGCGGCATGATAACCGGATCAGTCTCGTCCGGCAGATACACCGTTACGGATTCCCACTCCGGCCGGAAGTACAGGCTCACCTTGGCCTCGAGGATGCGCAATCCATAGGATCCGTGTCCGTCATGCCATGCAGATACGATCATCTTCCTCCGAGATCCTTACCCCTCACCTTCTGAATCACCGAGACAAATTCCAAGATCGCGAGCGGTCAAGATGGTGTCGCTGTCGAGAGGAACACACTTCATCCGCTCGGTCGCAACCTCGAGGGGCACTGCCAGCACCGTCGGCGGGTCAAGCGCCACCATCACCCCGAACTTCTGATCGGCCACCATCCGGACCGCCGCCGCCCCAAACCGCAGCGCCAGCAAACGGTCAAAGGTCGTCGGGCCGCCTCCGCGCTGCAGATGTCCGAGCACAACCGTCCGAGTCTCCTTTTCGGTCCTCTCCTGGATCTCGGAAGCGACCTGTTTGGCGATGCCTCCCAGGAGAACCTCTCGTCCCGCCCCCTGGTTTTTGGCAACCATTTGACCGTTGATCGGCTGCGCGCCCTCCGCCACCACCACGATCGAAAATCGACGGCCACGTGCTTCGCGATCCATGATCTTGTCGCAAACGGGACCGAGATCGAAGGGTATCTCGGGAATGAGAACCACATCCGCGGTGGCCGCGACTCCGGCGTTGAGCGCGATCCATCCCGCGTAGCGACCCATGAGCTCCACCACAAACACCCGCTCGTGGGCCTCGGCCGTGGAATGAAGGCGGTCGATCGCATCGGTGGCGATCGTTACCGCGGTGTCGAATCCGAAGGTGACCACCGTGCCCGAAAGATCGTTGTCGATGGTCTTGGGAACACCGACGATCGGCAGCCCCTTGTGGCTGAGGCGG
>CBDTWX010000373.1:0-5965 GCA_965364305.1 uncultured Thermoanaerobaculia bacterium | reverse complement strand
CCGCCGGGCGCCTCCACGCCGGGCGCCTCCGCGCCGGGCGCGGATCTGGTGCTCGGCTTCGGGGTCCACTTCGATGCCGAGATCGCCCTCGCCCGTGCCCTCACCGAGGTCAATCAATCGCTTGCCGTCGCCGACCTCGATCCGCGCTTCCAGGCCCACACCGGGGCGGCGGACGCGGAGGCGCTGGAAGAGCTCGCCTTCCTCGAGCCGCCCCAAAAAACTCGCGGGCTCGAGAGTCGGCGCAAACGGACCATCCGGCAACAGACGTATCTCGTCCCCTTCGACCACTCCCCAGAGTGCACCGCCCTTGGTATTGACACGGACTATTCGCACAGGGCCTCCTTTCTCCACCCGGATGCAGGGTGCAGGATACAACGCGCAGGGCGTGAGATTGGAAACTCCGGGTGCAGGACGCTGGATGCTGGATGCTGGTGCCGGCAGATCATAAATCCTCGCCTCGCCGTATCAAGGGGTGGGCGGGTGGATCTAGCATCCAGTATCGGGTGGGCGGTCGGGTGGTATTCAGCCAAACAACGTGCTGATCTGCACGCTTCGCAGACCGGCGCGTGTTTTTTCAGCCGCCTCGACAACTTCGGGGTTTGAATCGTCGAGCGCCTCATCGAGCACGAGCTTGGCGGGTCCCGATCGTTCAAAGAGAATCAACGCCTTGACCGCATTCTTTCGGACCCTGGGGTCGATATTCCTGCACAGCCGACGAACCGTGTCGAAGGCCGATTGTTCCTCTATCGAGTCAACGCAGATGAGCTCGGTCAACACGAAGCTCGCACCCTCGACGGCCCGGCTGTCAGTGCTTTCGAGACCGCTGCGCAATGCCTCGATGCCGTCAGGAAAGCCTCCGTGCACGAGGGTGAGCGCGGCGAGATGCCTGATCGTTTCAGAGTGGTCGGCGAGGTAGTCGACCATCCGAGGATCTCCCGCCGCCCCGATTCGGATCATGATCGAGAGCAGATCCTCGAGCCGATACGGGTGCAATCCCTCGTCAGCCCGCTGGAGGATTTGCGGAGCCAACGTGCGGGTGCCGAGGGTCCCGACACAGTTCACGGCGTTGGAGTAGCGCACCCGAAACGCCTCCTCGGCGGCCGGCAATCCCGGGTCGAGAGGCGGTGTGGAGTACTGTTCGGCGTTGATTGCCAGGTCGACAAAGTCAGGGAAATAACCCTCGCCACAATCGGCGGAACCCACTGTGGGCCGATTCTGGTAAGACATCACGGTTCCACGTCTGAGGCGTATGCCACGTTCTTGAACCAGCATTTCCATTTGCTGACGAAGCTGTCGGTGGAACTCGGCCTGGCCGCTCTCCGGCGAACGCAGAAGCGCCAAGGCAGAGATTCCAACGATCACCACTGCCACGATCCCGGCCACTTTGAGACCAATGTTGCGGGTGAGCGTCTCGACCAGCTCTCTGGCCGGCGCCATTCGATGCTCCCGCCGCCGACGTCGTGCCAGTTTCTGCGCGTGCTCCTGTTCTTCGGTTCGACGTTCATCGCGACCGCGGGCAAGCGCTTCGAGCTCCTGCTCGACGCGCTTCGGTTCGAGCCACCCGAACCCGCGCCGAGCCAATCCGTCCAGAAGCTCCCGGATATGATCCTCGTTCCAGGTCGGAACCCCCGAGCCCGCAGACACGAGCTCTCGGCGTCTCAAAAAAACCTGCAGGAAGGGCCGGACCCGGTCATCCCACTGCCCCACTTCCGGGAGTTCGGGATCCCAGTCGAGGAACCATAGACGGAGGCTGCCGTCAGTGCCGGCGGACACTGCGGCACTACCGTCGAGGCTGACAGACACGTCGGTGACCGGCCCGGCGTGCCCCTCGATGATCCGGTCAGCGCTTCCGGTCCGCAGATTCCACAGGCGCAGGCTCGCATCCTTGCCCGCCGAAAGGACAAACCGCGAGTCAGGGGTGAACGCCACCGCCAGGACCGCACCGGTGTGTCCCGAAAGGATCCGCCAGCAGCGTCCCCCTTCGAGGTCCCAGATCCGAATCGCTCCGTCCTCGCCGGCGGAGGCCACGGCCCGGCAGTCCGGGCTGACAGCCACCGAGTGGACCGGGCCTTCGTGTCCAGCCATTCGGCGCAGCTCCGTACCGTGGAGCAGGCTGCTCACGGTGACCGCGCTGCCCCATCCTCCGCTGACGACAAAATGTCCGTCCTCGCTCATGGCCAGGGTCGAGACAGCGTCCTCGCCGCGGCTCAGCAATTCAGGTAGCGAGGTTCCATCGAGCGGCCAACGGCGCACCGTGCCATCTTCACCGGCCGAGATGACCGCCCGGTCATCTAGGGAGAAAACAACGGTTTGCGTTGCACCGTCATGGCCCTCGAATTCGTGCTGACGTTGGCCGCTGGTCGTGTCCCACACGCGCACGGCTCCATCTCGTCCGGCCGAAGCCAGCCACCTGCCGTCTGAGCTGACCGCAACCGAAAGGACTCCCTGCCCGTGGCCCTCGACCGCGAACTCTTCCTCGCCGGTGGCGCAGACGAATCGGCGAAGTGAACCGTCGCTGCCGCCAACCACACAGCTGACGCCATCGGGAGTCAGAACGCACGCTCCTTGTGGGTCGTTCCCGCCTCCGAATCGCCTCAACTCGACGACCGAACGGGGCGCGCGCTTCGGATAAAAGGCTAGCACTTTGCTCCACAACTCGACGGCATCCTCGTGAAGATCGTAGCCCTCTACCCCCCGTGCATCCCGAAGCGGCTCGATGGCCTGCTCCATCCGACCGGCCTCGATATGCTCGCGGGCGAGGTCGAGATGCTCGCGAAACTCCTTCTCCCTCCCCACCAGCTCTCCGGACGCAGCGGTCTCCGCAAGAACCAGCGGCAAACGTGATGCGACAGGCGAAGGCAAAGCGTAAAGGGCGACCGACGAGCCGTAGGCGGCCAAGAAGTGCTGATTGTCGGCCGTGGTAGCCAGATCGATGATCGGGTTCGCCACCCGGATCACTCGCAAGGTCTCACCCGTTTCCAGGCTCCACAAGCGAACGGTTCCGTCCTCGCCGCCGGCCACCACAACGCCCGCGACAACGGTCACCGCGGTCACGGCGCCGCGATGCCCCCGGAGATAGCGGTGATCCTCACCCGAATCGAGGTCCCAAACTCCGACAGACCCGTCCTGCCCGGCCGAGACCACGAGATTCTCGTCGGCGAGAAGCGAGAGATCTCGAACCGGCCCTCGATGGCCCTCGAGCACCCGAAAACAGCGGCCCTGGTCGAGATTCCAAACTCGGACCGTGCCGTCAGCGCTCGCCGTGACGACCCAGGGTTTCGACGGATGCCAGGCGACACCGCTGACGAATGCCTCGTGCCCCTGCAGCGTCCTCTCACACTCGCCGCTCTCCACATTCCACAGCCTCAGACACCGGTCCGACCCGCCGCTTGCCACGACACGACCATTCGGCGCCACATCGATGCACGTCGCGACTCCGGGATGGGTCCGCAGGCTGCGCAGATGCTGTCCGCTGGTGAGGTCGAAGAGCGTCAGTGGCGCGTTTTCAAGACACGCCACCAGGACATCGCCACGCACCGCCAGCGAGCGGCCCTGCCGTGCCGTACCACCGAGATCGATGCGATGCGTCGGTCGATCACCGACAGGCCCCCACACCACCGCAGTTGCGTCCGCGGTGCGCACAACCACCCGACCCTGAGGCAGTGGACGAACACCCTGCACCGGTGCATGGTGGGTCAAAACGCGTTCGACGCGATGCCCGGGTAGAAGGGAGCCAGCCGCTTCGGCCAGCTCGTTGGGCAGGTTTCCGTCGAGAGACCGAGCGGCGGTAAGAGCCTCGCCAGCCGTCTTTTCGTCACCCAGGAGGAGGCAGACTTCAGCAAAACCGATCACCGCAGCGATGTCGGAAGGGCTTTCCTCGAGAACCGATGTCAACAGATCTCTCGCCTCGTCGAGGCCCTCCAGGTCCGCGCAGGCCCGCGCCCTGGCGAGCAGCGCGAATCCCAGCTCGCGACGCGCCGCGAGTGACGTACGTTTGGCCGGGGGCATGGTACCGAGCGACTCCATGGCGCCGGACGGATCATCGAGCAACAGCCGCAGCCGGGCACGCAACATGGCCGCCCTGGAGCCCCCACCAGCCGCGCGCTCGGCCTCGGTCAGACGGCGCTCGAGCTCGGCGTCGGTGAGACCATCGCTTCGCCACTCGAGGAGTCCGTGGTTGAAGGTCGCTTCGAGGTGCCGGGGATCGACCGTCAGCGCCTCCCGAAAGCTCGCGGCCGCCCGATCGGCGAGACCGAGGGTTACGAACGACGCACCCCGGTTGTTCAGCGAATCGGCGAGGAGCTGGGTGCGCTGTGGCTCGGGCCGCGGGTAGGGTTTCCCCGTCAGCTGTTCGTACGATTCCACGAGCCATCGGCGAAGCAACGCGAAGGACTGTGGACGATGGTCGACGTCTTTTGCGATACACGAACGCATGAGCGCGGCGAGGCGAGGGTCGAACGAGCTGTCAAAAACCAGCGGATCCGGAGGTTCGTCCTTGAGGTGCATCCGCATCCAGAGTTGGAGATGTGACTCACGGGTCGGCGCGGCCCGCTCGACGTCTTCGATCGAAAACGGCCGTCGACCGAGCAGGATTTCGTACAGCGTGCAGCCGTAGGCGTACACGTCGGTGGCGATTGTGCCTCGCATCGTCTGTCGCCACAGCTCCGGCGCCATGTAGGGCGGGGTCCCCACGATGCCTCCGTCGACGGTCACCGTCTGCCATGTACCGCTGGCGATGCTCCCGTCGCGGTGCCCCGTGTGCGGCAACTCCGTCTCGAACTCGGCGCGAACATCGCCCTGCACCGAATCGTCAATCACCCCTGACCGGACAAGACCAAAATCGGTGACCCTGGCGATCCCATCCGCGGTCATCAACACATTTGCCGGTTTGATGTCCCGGTGAACCACACCCTTGTGCTCAACACCCTCGTCGTCGGTCCACAGAAAGCTGTGGGTGTAGTCGAGACCGCTCGCGATCTGGATCGCAATGTCGAGCCGTTGTTCGACATCAGGTCTTTCCTCGCGTTTCAGCCAACCGTTGAGATCGCCGCCGTCGACATACTCGATGAAGAGCCGCGGCATTCCTCCGATCTCTTGCAGGTAGTAGGCGCAGCAGATGTTCGGGTGAACGCCGAGGGCGATCCACGACTCCGCCTCGCGCTGGAAGCGGGCGCGCCCGTCAGCCGTTGCGAGTACCGAGGGAAGCGGGGTCTTGACCGCCACCATGCGGCGCAGCTCGCGGTCGAAGGCAATCGCCACCGCAGCCATCCCGCCGCGGGCCACTTCTTGCACCTCATAGCGCCCATCCACCACCGTCCCGGTCAGCCAGCCGCCGCCGCTGTGAGGAGCGGAGAGAGTGGCGTAGGACGGGAGCGCCTCCGAGCGGGATGGCTCCGGCGTCGTTTCGGGGGCGGAAACCGGTTCGGCGGCGACGGTCTCCGAACCACCTTGCTTCGGCTCCCTCGCAAGCGTGTGCACCTGACCGAGCTCG
Organism: uncultured Thermoanaerobaculia bacterium; assembly: GCA_965364305.1. Taxonomy (GTDB): domain Bacteria; phylum Acidobacteriota; class Thermoanaerobaculia; order Thermoanaerobaculales; family Sulfomarinibacteraceae; genus Sulfomarinibacter. The sequence continues at coordinate 474 of CBDTWX010000373.1, read as the reverse complement.
GCCAGGGCTCGTTTTCGCCAACCCTTGGCCGTTGTCGAGGAGGGGTCGATCTCGAGGCACCGATCGAGCGCCGCCACGGCCTCGTTCAATCGCGCCAATCGGTACAGGCAGTAACCGCGGTTGAGCCAGGAGCGCGAGTGGTCGGGGAACCGATCGCACCACTCTTCGAGATCGGCGAGCGCCTCGTCCCACCTCTCCTCCCTGAGCGCAGCGACGATGTCGTTTTTCAGGTGTCCGGTTTCTTTCTTCACTCCTCTTCAAGAATAACTCGACACGCGCGATGAAGTTGCATAGGAGCGCTTTCTCCGCGGGAGGGTGAGCTGATCCAGCATCCAGCGAAAACGCGCGGGCGGCCGAGAATTCCTAATTCCTAATTTTTAATTCCTGATTCCAAATTCGGGTGGGCGGTTGGGCGGTATTGCTAGCCCGGACTATTCACCGGCGTTCGAAGCGAAAGGTTCGAGGTGACGTGCC
>CBDTWX010000372.1:0-5968 GCA_965364305.1 uncultured Thermoanaerobaculia bacterium | reverse complement strand
TGGCGCCCACGGGTCAAAGCTGCCTCCCTGGCCCATGTGGCTGCCGCCGGCGCTGAAGTGCGTCGGAAGCCCAACGCTCGGATCATCTGAGAAAGGATATGTCGTGTGGGATGAATAGCCCCGCCAACTCACGTCGATGGCTGCGCCGCACGAGAGACGAAGGTCCCCGGGGGTTTCAACGACGAGTTGCTGCAGAGCCGGGCTGGTGAGGGTGACGCCCTGGAGGAGGGTCAGCGACGCAGGGAGCAATGGAACAGTCGCGGTGAAGGTGCCGTCGACGAGGAAGAGATCCTCACCACTGTGGTCAGAAGTGATCACCTGGTCGCCGGAAAGGAGGGTCCCCACAGGGACGACCAGCTGGAGCTCGGCGAACCCGGTCTCGGTCCCGATGTCTGTCGCTTCCAATCGCAGCAGGAAGGTATCGCCCGGTTGTGCATCGGCCGGCGGGGTCCACTCGATCTCACCCGTCAGCTCGGCCGCGTTGACGGCCACCGGAGCCCCGGGAACGCCATCGACGCTGAAGGTGTAGCTTTCGATATTGCCGCTCCCGTCATGATCGATCATGTGAAAGCTGATGGAGGTTGCAATCCCCGGTGCACATGCGTCACCGTCGATCCGGCACAGGAATGTCACTCTTGGCGCGAACTCACTCACCACCGGAAGGACAGTGAATGTCCCGCCGACCTCACCCACATTTCCGCTCTCGTCGGCAAGGCTGAAGCTCCACGCGACATTTCGCACCCCGGTGACGCCGGGAGCCAGCCACGATGCTTCAGCTCCCGCAGTCCAGGACGTGCCCGGAATCTCGATCCCCGAAAGGACCACCGGGACGTTCTCGCCGTCCACCGTGAGGGAGGGTGACCCGGCGATCACATCGTCCTCGATGTCGAATCGGAAAACCATGTTCTGGCCTGCCGTGACGGTGGCGTCCTGCCCCGGCTCGATGACCGAGATCACCGGTCCCGACGAGTCGGCGAGGATCACAACCGTTTTCGGCACCAACGGCACACGCTGTCCGACCGTATCCTCGAGCTCGCAGCTCACCGTGATGGTTGTACCTGCCGTGGCGAGGGCGACCGTCCACTGCTCCTCGACGGCGCCCGTAGCCGCAACATGGGCGGCGGTGAGACCATAGTCGTCCGCCGCCTCGACCGTGAACTGCAGGACGTGGTTGGGAAAGATTCCGGTCTCGTGATCGACGGTGAGGGAACCTGTCGGCGGCTGATCGTCGACCAGCGCGACGAGGTGCGACACCGAGGCGGACAGATTGCCCGACACATCCTCGGCCTGTGCCGAGACGACCACCTCGGACACGCCCGTCGGGGCGATCACCTCGAGCCGGTACTCCCCGTTGACGTCAAGGATCGCAACGGTCGGTACGCCGGCAAATGTGAACACCACCGATTTCAGCGCGTCGTTCGAGACGACCGCGGCCCTCAGGGTGAGCAGGCGACCTTCGAGGCCGGTCCAGACATCGCCGTCGACGGTGACGCCGTCCGGAGGAAGCAGCGTCACGACGGGAGCTTCGGCATCGCGCACGCGGAATGTCGAGCTGAAAGCTTCGGTGAGCGGTAGACCCGCGGCATCCGTGACACCATCGACGAAAACCGTGTAGAAAGCATCGAGCTCGAGGGCGGTGGTCGGCCGGATGCGGATATCGAAGCCCTCGCGCTGCAGATCGACCACGGCTTCCACCGGCAGGCCCCCGGCGTCCAGCAGCTGCACGGTCGACTGGTTCACCGATTGCGGATCCATCGATTCGGAGCAGCTCACGATCGGCACGGCATCCGGGCCGACCGGTGTGAGACCGTCGGGATCGTCGCTCGGGTTGACGTGCAGAATCTGCGGCGGCGCCGTGTCGCGGGTGCGGAAGGTCGAGTGGAAGTCGAAGGCCGTGCCGCGGCCGGCGAGGTCCTCGGCACCCTCGAGGACGGTGACCAGGTAGAGCTGCTCACTTTTCAGGGGGCCGTGCGACAGAGTGACTCGTGTGAACGCCGGGAGCGGACCCGCGCCGTCCGGATCGGGAAGGTCTTCGATCGTCGGCGTCGTCGGAACCGCCGTGCCGGTGCCCTGCTCCAGCACGGAGATGCGGTTGCCCGAGAGGGTGCCCGGCCGCATCAGCTCGGAGAAATCAACCACGATGTCGGCGCCGGGATCGGCATCCTGGGAGCCGTTCGCCGGTGCGGTCGAGGCGACCCACGGGTTGGCCTCATCCAGCACGAGGTCTCCAATCTGGACGAGACCGGTGCCGACCGAGATATCGTGAAGAGTGTGGCGCCCGAGACCGTCGGCGGAGTAGGCCTCGAGCCGGTAGGTCTGGTTGGCTGCGAGCACTGCAAACACAAACGACCCGTCCTCGCCCGACACCGCCTGGAAGGTCCGGCCGCCGGAGATCATGTTGACCAACGCACCGACCGACGGGTTGCCGGCGGGATCGAGAACACGCCCATCCGCCGACCCGGACGCCTCGATCTGCACCTCGATCTCGATGGTCGAGCCGTGATCCAGCTGGGTGATCTCGAGCTCCTGCGAGCCGCCGAGCCCCTGCGAAGACGCAGTCACCGTGTAGCTGCCGGTGCCGAGCCCGGCAATCGGAATGATGGCGCCGTCCGCGCCTGTCTGGGTCGACACATCACGCGCGCCATAGAAACCGCTCCCGGTGATGCGAACGGCGGCGTCCGCAACCGGACCGCCGCTCTGGGTCACCGTCACCGCAACATCGGCCCGTCCGACGAGCTCGAGCTCGGCCACCTGGTCCGACGGCGGGTTCGGCATCCAGCCTTCGGCCACAGCGCCGAGGGCGATGTTGAACTGGTGGCCGAGGATCTGATCGACCCCGGCGCTCGAGCAATCGCCGGAACAGGCGCCGATCAGATATCGATCAGCCACGACTCCGGCGAACGATGCGGGGATATCGAAGGTCAGGCGCTCGACCAGAGGCACCGAGCCGCTCGGTTCACGGAAGTAGACCGGGCTCGACTGCTGGAAGACCACGACAGTCTCTCCGTCCACATCGGCGCCAAGCGGATCGACGACACGTACCGCCACGTCGGCGGTCGGTGGCAGCTGGAGGTGCACGCTGGTCGTCGGGGAGCTCACCGGATCGATCGAGACCGACTTCTCGACAAACAACGCCGAAGTCGAATCAAAAGCGGTCACAAGGGCCGTGCCCGCGGGCACGCCGTCAAAGGCGAAGCTGCCGTCCGCCCCCGAGAAGGTCACCCAGTCGCGCTCACGGCTTTGCACCTGGCCGCTCTGATTGAGGACGACCGAGGTCCACAGACGAATGTGGGCGTTGGCAACCGGCAGGTCGTTCTCGTCGTCGAGCACGCCCGTGAGTCGCCCCATCGGCGACAGCGACACGTCGAGCTCCGCGTCGCGGGCGCAGGTCGAACCGAAGTTCGGATCCGACGTATCGCAGATCGCAGCACTGGCCGACACTCCGCCTCGATTGCTGGCCGCATCGAAGGCCCGGACCTGGTACTCGTAGCCGACCGGGGTGTCGGGGAACACATAGGTTCCGTCGCCGCCGGTCGTCTCGGTCGTGAGGTACTCGAAGTAGTAGGAGACCTTGCGGAAGAGCTGCACGGTCGCCGACGGCGCAGGTGCCCCGTCTTCCGGGAAGGAGACCAGGCCGGACACGGTGCCCGTGGGATGGAGACAGACGGGTTCGGTAAGGGTTGTGACGCCTCCTGGGGGACCGATGCCTACCGGCTCGTACGCCGATCCGTTGAGAGCAGAGGTCGCGGTCAGCGTCCACGCCCCGACCATCCGGTCGGCAAAAACGAACGACGCGCGGTCATCCTCGTCAATCGTCAGATCGAGAACACCCTCCTCGAAGTCTTCAATTTCAGTATCGAGATCGGAGATGAACGGTCTTGGCACAGCGTGTGGCCGCAACGTGACGCGGACCTGGGTGCCTGCTTTCTCCAGGGCCTTGTCGAAGCAGAGAGCGACCTCGCCCTCGATCGTCGCCCGCCCGCGAAGCACGAGCTCGAGATCGTCGATCACCTGGCCGGCGCCGACCGTACCGTCAATCCACTGAATACCGAACGATTCGTGGTATGTGCGGATGCTGTACGCACCGAGAGGCACGAGATCAAAGGAGAAGGCGCCGTCGCCGCCGGTCGTCAACTGAGCCTGTGGGACGAGACCCGAGATCGTCCGAACCCGAAGCTCGACAACCGCGCCCTCGACCGGCACGAGGCCGCCGGAATCCGACCGCACGATCCGGCCGCCGACGGTGCCGGGCGCCTCGAAGTTGATGATCAGCTCGTGGTCATCCCGTTCATCGATCCAGAGTGAGGCCGTTACCGGGCCATAGAAGCCGCTGGTCGCCATCGCGATCAGCGAACCGACGTCGGTCGGCAGGTTTTCGACCCGGCACGAGTAGTCGGCCTCGAGCTCGCACTGGGTCCAACCATCCTCTGGAAGCTGGCCGATTCGCCCCGCTAGGGTCACACCGGGCACTCGATAGCTGATCGGGGTCATCGGCACCGACGAGCCGTCGCCGGTGGTGTCCGCAACGACCCTGATCGTGGCCCCGACCTGGCCGCCAAGGGTGATGTCGATCAACGCATGATGTCCCGCAGACGCCACCGTCGCATTGCCTCGGGCGAGCCGCCCGCCCGCGCGCACCAGGACCTCGTGGGAGCCCGGCGCCACGTCCGCGATCGTCACGCTCCCGTCCGCGCCGGTGAGCCCGCTCCTCGAGGAACCGAATCGGCCGATCGCCACCTCGGCGCCGACCTCGGGTACGCCGTTCCTGTCCGCGACATTGACGGTCACCGAACCGAGGCCCAGGTCCTCCCGCAGCACGAAGTCGATCACCAGCACCTGGCCGTCGGCGGTGAGGTCGACATCTCGCGAGGTCGACGCCGAGGTTACCGGGTCCCAGGTCTCGAGGCGGATCCTCCCGAGCGGCAGGTTGGCGAGCTCGTAGCGACCCTCATCGTCGGTGAGAGTGAATGCGCCCTGGTCTCGCGCCACCACGTACGCGCCCTTCAGGGGCGTCTCACTGCCGATCGATGCCAGCTTGACCGTCCCGACAATGGCGCCGGAGGCATCCGGTCGAATCACCATCTCGACGGCTGTGGTGGCGTCACCCAGCAGGTCGCTGAACACCTCGCCCACATAGCGGCCCTGGACAGGGCTCCAGGCCCTGAAGCGAGCGATTCCGGGAGGCACGTCCGACATCGAGAACGCACCTTCATCGTCGGTCGTCGCCACATGGGTCGCGCCGGAGAACCCTGCGGGCGTCACGTACACGGCAAGGCCCGGAACCGGCTCCGCCGTCTCGCTGTCGATCACCGAGCCCTCGACCTGGGCCACCGGCTGGCTGAAGGGCTGGAGCACGAGATCGACGACGGCCTCCGCTCCCGGAGCGGTGATCTGGGCGGTGGCATAGGTGTAGGCTTGACCATCTCTCGCCACGACCTGTACCGGGCCTACCGGCAGGTCCTCGAGCCTGAAATTCCCCGACGCATCGGGCACCGCTCGCGCGCCCTCGGATGGGTTGGTGATGGACCGGGCGGTCACCTCCGGTTGGTCGAGCGGCGAATCGTCCGCCTTGCGCAGCGTACCGATGACATCGCCGCGGCCGACCATCGCCAGGGTCAGCCATCGAATCTGGTCGTCTCCCGGAAGGCGCGCAACCAGCCACGCTTCGTGGCCGGTGACGGGATCGGTCGCTCGGACAGTAAAGGCCGCCTGGCGACTCGGGACCGTCTCGTCGCGGTAGCGAACGGCATCGAAGAGGAATCCGCCCGCAGCATCGGCACCCACCCGATCGGCCAGGCTCGGATACCAGTTGCAGCCGTCGAGCGGGCTGCAGATTTCCATCAGCTCGTAGAGCTCGAGGTTCGCATGGGCGAGAGGTCCGCCATCCGGCCCCAGCACCACGCCGCGGACGACGCCGCTTTCCAGACCCGCGCCGTTGCGACCGTTTCGCCGGCGCGGTAGAGCAGGC
>CBDTWX010000371.1:0-5971 GCA_965364305.1 uncultured Thermoanaerobaculia bacterium | reverse complement strand
CTGCCGATCGGCAGGCCGCTTTTTTATCGCGCAGCAACGCGGAGGAACCAACTCTGGAAGCAGCTGACCGGGATTCGCCCGATTACGCGCTGCAGACGCGACCGCCAGGAAACGGGCTCGACCTCCAGGGTCATCGGCGCGATGCTCTCGACCTCGAGTCCTTGTCGCCGGCAGACGGCCGCCAGCCACTTCGGATAAAACCCTCTGTCGCCGACAATCTCCCGGCCTGCGCCGGCCCCGCCGAGCAACCGATAGAGGCGCCAGCGGTTCGGCTCGGTACGGTAGAACCGTCCACCCGGAGCGAGCTTCTGAAAATGCGCAGGCGAGACGCGTGCACCACAATTCAACAAAATCCGATATGTGGTGCAGGCGTGTCGACTGCATTTCGGTGACCGATGATCAATGCTGCAGCCGCAATGAAAGGTCAGCTGGGCTCCGGAACCATCGCGACGATGCGAAGTGGTCCTCCGCTGCCGCCGGCGATCTTCATCGGCAGGGCGATCACCAGGAAGCCGACCTCCGGGAGCTGATCGAGGTTGGTGAGGTTTTCGAAGGCCGGGATCTCGGCCGCAAAGAGCACCTGATGGGACTCGAAGTGGGTCGACTGCCCGAAGTCGATGCTCGGGGTGTCGAGACCGATCGCCTTGATCGGTCGGTTGGCAACCAGCCAGCGCGCCGCTTCGGGGTCGAGCCCTGGAAAGTGCAGCTTGGCCACCGCCTCCGGACCGAGCTCGTCGGTGCCCATGTAGCGCATGCGGTCCGGCCAGAACCGAGCGAAACCGGTGCGAAGCAGGACGATGGCCTCCTCCGGGATGGGCCCGTGATCCGCCTCCCAGCCCTCGAAATCGTCTGTGGTCACCAGATAGTCGGGATCTTCAGCGCATTGTGCCGAAACGTCAACCAGCACCGCATGACCCATGAGCCGCTCGAGGGGAATCTGGTCGACTGAGGCTCGGCCCTCGGCGAAGTGAATCGGAGCATCGATGTGCGTACCGCCGTGCTCGGCGGAGCAAAAGGTGTTGGCGGTGTAGTAGTAACCCTTGTCCGTCACGCCCTCGAAGTCCACCGTGAGCTTGAAGCCCTCGGCTGTCGGCCAGTAAATGGTGTCCTCGTCGTAGGCGTGGCTGAGATCCACCACGACGCCATCGGGCAGAACGAACTCGGCGTCAGGCGGCATGCAGGTGTTTGGTTGGCACGCGGCGAGAACGAGAAAAAGGACCAACAAGAGTCTCATGGTGATCACCTCTTCAGAGTGGCGGTACTCCGAAATCATACACTCCCTGCACGCAGATCGAGCCGCCATCTGAAAGGGAACTCATCACCGCCGGTGAGCTGGAAGAGGAGGATCTGGTACGCGAGATCTGGCACGATTCGGCATCGCTCGCGCGATCAGGAGTCAGAGATGGGCGGGCGACATTCCTCATTCCGAGGGGCTGGTGAGCAGCCTTCCCGCGCCCGCTACGGCACGGTCGCCGACCACCACGATGTGTCGCCCGACTCGAAGCCGTCGTGAAAAAAGGGGCCGTACTCGTAGGCGCCGATGTCGGCAGCCGCGGTGCCATCGCCATCACCGTCAAACCGCTGTACGCCGCGCTGGTCGGTCGGAGGCGCCAGTGCGGTGTCGCCGTCGTCAATTCCAGGGCTGCCGGCAACCAGCGGCACGGTTTCGCCAAAACCACCGTACAAGCCGACGGCACTGGTGGATATATGGGCGACATTGACCAGATCGCCGGGCCCGTTCAGGCCGCAGGTGTCGCCGGAAACCTCGAGGTTGTGACCATAGGAGCTGATCGGCGATTCCAGCAGACAGTTGGTGTAAAGGGGGAAGTTATAGAACAGCGTATTGACGACCTGGACAGTGGCATCGGGCCCGGTCGCCAACCCGTCGTCGGCGTTGCCGTAGATCGTGACGTTGACCAGGCCGTAGGAGCCATATTTGAGATACAGCCCTCCACCAACGTCCCCGGCGCTGTTGGAGTGGATGGTCACGTTCGTCAGTGTGAGGCTGTCCCCCGCTGCCCAAACACCGCCGCCCTGGGAACCGGCGACGTTCCGGCTCACGGTCACCCGCGTGAGATTGGGCAAGGCCCAAAGGACAGTGGTAGACAGTCCACCTCCGTTACCCGACGCTTCATTGTCATCGAGCCAACAGTCGGTGAGCGACAGGGTACCCGAATTGCGAATGGCGCCTCCGTCACCGTTGAGTGCTCTGTTACGGCGGAATGCGACCTCTGTCAGAGTTGCCCTGGTGTTGTCATTGAGGAGTCCACCCCCATGCCAGCCTTCGCTGTCTTCGACATCGCAGCCGGTCATGGTCAGCCAGTAAAGATTCGAAATGGCCCCGCCCCAGGTTCCGGTGCATGCGTACAGACCCACGTTGGTGAGCTCGAGTTCCCCTTCGTTAAGAATACAACCCGGCCCATCAGTATTGTCTCCGAAAGAGATCGAAACGTCGGTCATGCTCACCCTAGCCCCACTCTCGATGGTAAACGTCGGACTACCACCGATCACCCCCGGACGATCATGGGCCGAGATTCCGCTCGGCCCGTGGATCGCGATATTCGCCGTGATGACGTGGTCACCGGCGTGGTAGTAGCCCTGAGGCAGGTTGATGGTGTGCGCACCACCAAGCTCATTGGCCTCCTCGATGGCGGCGCGCAGGCTACAGGGGCCGATCACGGTCGCACAGATGCCATCGCCGGGGATGTTGTCGGGACCATCGGCGGTGGTGTCGACGTCGAAGGTGAGCGCGAAACCGTGTGTCGCCAACAATCCCGATCCCAGAACAACAAGTGCGATTCCGAATCCGATACCTGCTCGTGACGTCATGGCCAAACCTCCCAGGCCGATCAGCGGGCAATGGCCGCCATTGTCGGCTTTCTCAAAAAGCCCCGATCTCGAACGAGAGCTCGACTGATTCGTTGATGTGACATGGGAACGGCCCTCCACGATGCTAGCATGCCGAAAAAACCAGTGTCACTCCGAGCGATGGCGCGACGATTCAATTCTCGATTTCTGAATTCTCAATTCTCAGAGTCCGCCCACTCTTTCCCGGATCTGTTGTGAGTATCGAGTTTCGAGTTCTCGGTTTGGAGTTATCCACCCAGCCTTCCCCGTTTTCATTTCTGATCTTTTTTGAGAATTGATCGAGGGGTGGGTGGGCTGCATTCCGAATTCCGAATTCCGAATTCCGAATTTCCCGCAAAGAGCATGGTGCCTCTATGCGGAATCTGGGGGGCTATCGGAAGCACGCTCCCGTGCGCCACCAGTCAGATCCGCCCAGCACGAAGATCGATTCGCCACCGGATTGGGAGGAGATCCTCCTTGTTGCCCCAACGATCCTCGAGCTCGGCGGCAAGCTGGGGCACCGGATCCTCGCCCCGTACCTTCTGGTACCGACCTACCCCCGACCAGGTGCGGACAAAGCCGAAAAATCGCTCCAGCGTCCACTCGACCTGAAGCTCGAAGACCGGTGTCTCGAGCTCTTCGAACGGCAGATCGATCGAGGCGTAGCCGTCGAGCACGAGGCGGATCTCTGGAGGCCAGTATGGTCCGAGGAGCCCGTCGATGAACCCGTGCACCGCCTTCTCGACGGGTTCGGCCCCGACATGCGGCATCCCATAGGTCCACGCCGCGAAAACACCGCCCGCACGGACGACCCTTCTGACCTCGTCAAAGAACATCTCGCCGACAAACCAGTGAAGTGCCTGTGCGACCGTAACCAGATCGACAGAATCTCCGACCAACGGCACTCGCTCCGAGGAGGCGACCACGAATCGGGTCTTCTCGATCTTCGGGGCCGACGCCACCTGAATGAGGCTCGCGTCCGACGCGACCACCACATCGAAATGAGATGCCAAAGGTTGCGACGCCTGCCCGCTGCCGCACGCACAGTCCCACGCGACATCGTGGCGATGAGCAACCGACGCCAGCCAGTCGAAGAGCGCCTCCGGGTACTGCGGCCGAAAGGCTGCGTAGTCCGCTGCGACGCCGGAAAAATGATCTCGGAACTTCACGGAGAACGATCCCACCTCACGGGCGCTGTCCCACTCCGCTAATTCTGGTCACGGAGAATCTCGTCGTACTTCTTTTTGACCTCGTCCTCACCGTATCGCCGCTCGAGACGGCGCACGATGAAGTGTCCTCGGGCCATGTCCTGGAAGTGGTCGATGAACAGCACGTTGACGGTGGCTCCGCCGAGAGCACCGACGACCGGCACACCCTGGGCGAGGATTTTTTCACCGACGACGGTGTTGAATCGCGCGGCGATCTGCGCCAGCAGACGCACGATGACCGGGGCGCCATCTTCGACGACCGACCGCTGCGCCACGTACTTGGCGGCCTCGCTCACGGCTCGCGCCAACGCCGCTCGAACGGCAAAGTAGCCGCTCTCGGTCGCGTCGTCACTCGCCGAGGGACCGCCCATGGCAAAGACTTCGAGACAGGCCAGCCTGGTCTCAGGTTTCGTGATGTCCTCGCCCTCGCTGCGTGCGATGTCGGCCATCGACCGCAGGATGATCGTTGTGGTGATGGGTAGCTCGATGGGCAGCGCCGCCAGGCCGAAGACCCCGCCGACACCTCCAGCGACACCGGCCGCCGCCATGTGGCTTTTGAGCCTGGGTCGGCCGCGCTTCCGTGCGCCCAGGGTTACCGCCGCCGTGTTGACCGAAGCGCGCAGCGACTCGTGCACGGCCTTGGTGATCTTTTCTCCGGCGCCCTTCGGCAGCCGGTCGAGCACATACTCGATCGGCGTCCCCACGAAACCGGAGATCTTGGCGATGAACCCAGGGCTCTCCAGCAAGTTTGCGGCGGTCTCCAGATCGTGCAGGTCTTTTTCTTCCCACTCCATCAGGGGCGTTCTCCCTTCGGCCCTACCAAAAATACTGTTATCTCCAGCGCCAGTTTTGATTGTTGCATTTCTCAGTGACGAAACGGAGCCGCCATCAATCGCCCCTGCCATATACTTGTTTCCAATGATGAGCACTCCTCGTTCTGCCGCTACGCTCCCGAAACAGGTGGGATCGAGATGAAATTTGCTGAACTTGAGCTTGCGTTCGCGTTCGTCAACTTCGACGACGGGTCCGACAACTGCGGATACGTTTCACGCTCGACGGGAGAGACCTTTGTGCAGTCCGATCTGGCGGATATCGACGAGCTTCCGGATAACATCGGCTCGGACGACGACTATGTCGAGATTCCCCACAAGCACGACCTCGGTCTCGGGCAGGAGCTTGTCTGGGAGTTCGTCGATCAGAAAATCCCGCGGTTGAAAGGCAAGGTTCGGGATTTCTTTGCCCACCGTGGCGCATATGGAAAATACAAATCGTTGTTGGCGGAAAATGACCTGCTCGACACGTGGCATCAATTTGAAGACGACCGCACCAAAGAGGTCCTCATCAAGTGGTGTGAGGACGAAGGTATTTCGATAGACGGGTAGGCGGCGGATGCGCCGCGGTCCAACGATGGACCCGCCGCCGAAACGGACACCGTGGGAGGTGGCTGCTGTGAGAGCCACGGTCGGCATGAGACTTCTGATCGCCTCGGCGACGGTCGCCGTCGCCGCCGGCTGCGCACACGTCGGTTTGGACCCGTTCATCTATGGACCGGAAGAGCTGGAGCGCGAGAGGGCAAAACCGCCCGAGTGCTTTTCGGCCCCGCTCGCGGACTGTATCGGCAACCCCGCCGAGCGGGACGCCATCGACCGGCTTGCCTCCCCCTGGGTCGGATATTTCGAACCGGACCTCACCCACCGCATCTGCCGAGGTGATCGTCAGGCGCGACGGAGGTGGCTCGCCGGAGCAAATGGTCTCACGGAGGACGACCGGCGTGAACCGATTTATCTCGAGCTTCTCGGTCGCTGCTCGCAAAAAGGCTTCTGCACGTGGGCGATCGAGACTGCCGACAGCGATCTCGAAAGTCTGCCGGCCCGACGCATTCTCTTCGAAAGCGCCCGACGGTGGTGTGGCGGGGG
>CBDTWX010000370.1:0-6003 GCA_965364305.1 uncultured Thermoanaerobaculia bacterium | reverse complement strand
GGGGCCCATCCTTCATTTTCCAGCCAGGTGACGGCGCTCAGGTAGTGGGTGACCCAATCGTCTATCGCCGTGACGATATCGAGATCACCGTCGTCATTGACGTCAGCCAGAACCACAGCCTCGGGATAACGGTTGCCGGTGGTCGTGTACGCCGAATGTTCGTCAAAAGTGCCGGGAAGGGAGGACACGCCGGCACCGTTCTCGTACCACCGCACTGTCTTGTCCCAGAAGGACGACACCGCGAGGTCGATGTCGCCATCGCCGTCGATGTCGCCGGCCTCGATCGCGTTGGGCCCGTTGGGGACGGTGCTGATGATGTGCTCGACCGCGAAGCTCGCTCGCCGGTGGATCGTGGTGTTCTCGTGCCAGGCCAGCGAGGCTGTGGGTGACGCACCGGCGGAGACAACGTCGAAATCTCCGTCTCGATCGAGATCCGTCGTGACGGCCACATCTGCCCCGGTAGCGGCCGCCGAGAGGTCCCGTCTCACCCACGACGTGCCTTCGCCGTTCGCGTTATCGAACCAGGCAAGCGTCGAAGAGACGGGAGTGTAGGCCACCACATCGATATCGCTGTCGCCGTCGAGGTCGCGGGGAGAGACTTCCCCCACGTCCCCGAATACGGCGGCAATCGCGACAGGCTCCCAGGACAATCCGCTACCCGTGTTGCGAAAGAACCAGAGCTTTCCATCCGCCGAACCCGAAACCACATCTGGATCACCATCACCATCCACGTCTGCGCTCGTCACATCTCGTGGCTGGTTGGCGAGGTCGAGGGAGATGTAGTGGATGGCGAAGGCCGGGTCGGCGGCTCCGCTGTTCCTGAGCCAGCCGATTCTGTCGTCGGCCGCGGAAGCCCACAGAATGTCCAGATTCCCATCTCTGTTGAGATCGACGATTTCAACCTCGACCGGGTTGTCGGCGAACAACGGATTTGGCGGCGGGAGCGGCCACAGGATGAATCGCTTGGTGAAGGTTGGGTTGTACGCACCATCGTTTTCGAGCCAGGAGATCTCGTCGCCATCCCGTGCGCAGTAGACCAGATCGGCATCGCCATCGTCGTCGAGATCACCGATCGCGACGCTCCACGCGCCGTTCGCCGAGGTTGTGAGATCGTGGCGTGTAAATGAGAGACCGTGATTTTCGTACCAGGCGATCGTGTCGTCGTCAGCGGCGGCGACGGCGAGATCGACATCACCGTCGTCATCGAGATCTCCGGCCGCTACCTTGCGCGGCCCGTCAAGGGTGGAATCGACGGTGTGAGCGGTCCACGAGCCAGCGTCGCCACCCGTGTTCTCGAACCAGAGAACCTCATCGGTTGCGAATGGCACCGCAGCCACCAAATCCGGATCACCGTCGCGATCGAGGTCGGTGATCGCGACGCTCGTTGCCTGACGGCCATCGATGCCCTGATACACGGCAAACGGGACCTCTCGCGCGTGGACAGGCGCTAGACCCGCGATGCCGACGACCAGAAGCACAACAGCCGCTACACGGGTGGCGATCCATCCCGTTGATTGAGAGTCACTGTTCGGCGTTTGAATATCTGACCGGTTTTCCATGGCGGACTCCTATGTCCAATCCGGGTCTCCAGCTCCCAAGATGGTTTTGGGGAAAGGAAAATTCAATGAACGGTTTCTGAACCCTTTCTGAACCGCGAGATCATCTTCGAAACCGAGCTTTGATAGAGTGGATTCAAGTCAGTCCACCATTGAAGACTCTCTGTGGTGGCAGGGGACGTGCCTTTGCCCATCTACCGTTTTGACGTGTTCGAGGCTGACGTGGGGGCAATGCAGCTGCGCCGAGCCGGGGAATCGATTCAGCTCCAGGAGAAGCCCTTCCAGTTGCTGGTCGCGCTGCTCGAACGACCGGGCGAGCTCGTCACTCGCGCCGATTTACGTCAGCGCCTGTGGCCCGACGAGGAGTTCGGCCAATTCGACGACAGCCTCAACACCGCGGTGCTCAAGCTCCGCCGTGCGCTCGATGATTCGGCCTCCGAGCCGCAGTTCATCGAGACCGTTCCGCGCCGTGGATACAGATGGCTCGCTCCCGTTGGAAGGCAGGCGAGCGGCGAGTTGAACGTCGAAAAAGGTCGACCCCGTGAGCGTCCCGGTGGGACCCGATTTCCCGGCGGTACGAAGGCCGGCGCCGTTTCGTTGGCCCTGGTCGCGCTTCTCGTCGTGCTGATTCTCTGGTTCGGGACGCATCGAGTGGCGGTTCCATTTGCCGAACGCGATTGGATCCTGGTCACCGAGTTCGAAAACGTCAGCGGCGACGAGGTCTTCGATCGATCGCTGAGGACCGCCCTGACCACGGGTATTCGCCAATCGCGCTATGTCAATGTCCTTCCGGATGCCCGCATCTCAGACTCGTTGCGGCGCATGGGCAAGGACCCGGGGATCATCGTGACTGAAGGGGTGGCGGCCGAGATCGCAGCTCGAGAAGGTGTTCGTGTGTTGCTGGTCGGCAGTGTGGCCAAGATCGGCGACACCTACGAGCTGGCGGCGCGGCTGGTGGATTCCAGCAATCTCACCGATTTGGCGGTGGAATCCGCTCGCGCCGGGCATCGGGACCAGGTCATCAACGCCCTCGATGAGCTCGTGGAGCAGGTTCGCAAGCGGCTGGGAGAGTCCGCCGAGATGATCTCTCGCGGCCGGGTCCGGCTGCCACAGGCGACGACCTCGTCCCTCGAGGCGCTCAAGCTCTTTGCAGACGCGACGACAGTGCTGCGTCAAACCGACTATCCTGCGGCGGTCGCAGCTCTCGAGCAGGCAATCGAACTCGACCCGGACTTTGCGGCCGCACACGCGATCCTTGGGGCCCACTACTATTCGAGGCATGATCGCGAAAAGGGGGAGATCCACTTTACAAAGGCACTTTCAGTGGTTGGCCGCCTCACCCATCGCGAGCGCCTGTGGTTGGAATCTGAGGTCGAGGGCTGGCGCGGCAATATCGACTCCGCCATCCAGGGTTACGAGGAGTTCGTAGCGGAGTATCCCGACGCGGATGCGGCGTGGTTCAGGCTCGGCTACCAGTACCTGGCCAATCGCCAGTGCGACCAGGTCGAACGAGCGTTTCGGCGGGTCCTCGAGCTCAATCCGGCGTCGGCGGGCGCGCACATCAACCTGGCCACCTGTCTCGCGATATCCGGGAGGTACGAGGAGGCCGTGAACAGCTATGAGCAGGCCTTCGAGATCCGTCCGGACCGGCGCAACCGTCGAACCCTGCGCGAGTTTGCGACTGTCCTCGTCCTTGCCGGTCGGAGGGATGAAGCACGTGTCGTCTTCGAAGAATTGGCGGCCTCTGAGAGTGGCGAGAATCGTGCCATGGGTCACCGCGGCCTCGCCTTTCTCGCCCTCCGTACAGGCCGGTTCACAAAAGCTCTGCAGCACTTTCAAGAGGCCATCGAGCTCCACCAGACGCAGGAGGAGCTCACCGCCGAGCTCAGGGTCAGGACCTTTCACGCGTGGACGTTGGCCGCGGTCGGTCAGGTGGACGACCACCAGCACGAGCTCGAGACCATCGAAAAGACCTTGATCGAGAGGCCGATCGAGCCATACTTTTCCGGTCTCGCCGGCTGGTTATTGGCCATGGACGGACGCGATTCGGCTCTGACTGCGATCGCCGGACGGGTTGCCCTCGCGGTCAACGAGGGCAATCCCTACGATCTTGCCGGACTGCATCTCATCCAGGGCGAGCTGGCTCTTGTCGGCGGCGATCTGGAGACCGCAACTCGAGAGTTCGAGAACGCAGCGGAGATCCAACGCGAACCCCAGATGCTGGCTCCTCTCGCTTTCGCCGCGACAAAAAGCGGTGACGCCGAGACTGCCGGCGCCATTTACCGCGAGATCATGGAGCGGGAGTGGTTCGGCTACGAGGCACAGCTGGCGTGGATGTGGGCGCCGTATGACCTCGGGCGGAATCTGGAGGCTGTGGGCGATCTCGGTGGCGCGGTCGATGCCTACTCCACCTTTGTCAATCAGTTTGCGGCTGCGGACTCCGGAGTGACCGATCTCGAGCACGCCGCCGGCCGGCTCGAGATCCTCGGACGAGGGTCAACCAGCCAGCAGTGAGCTGGCGGTCGGGATGACTACCAGCCCGTACTTCTCACCAGGCGTCTACTACGGACGGCGAATCACGGCGTCCCGTCGTGCTTGTCGCACATCGTGCTCCGTGACGTAGCGCAACTACGACGGCGTCGCCCGATTCACGACAAACCCAACGGATACTTGCGCTTCGCCGCCCTCGTCACGAAACCTGGTGAGAAGTACGGGCTAGCCTGCCACGGGTCCGGCTCCGACGATGCCGAGAGGCGGGCGATGGCGCCAGCGGCCTCGGGTGAAGTCCGGAATCGTGACCGGGGCAGTGCCTTCGGCAGCCGAGCGTTCGGTGGCGGCACTGATGACGCTCCACGAGGCGGCGTCGTAGACGTCCATGTCGAGGGGCAGCCCGTGGCGCAGGCACATGATGAGCCGGTAGTTCTCGAGGTAGTCCATGCCGCCGTGCCCGCCCTCGGCTTTTTCGGCCACTCCCGAAGTCCACAGGGGGTGTTCGTACTCCTCGTAGGCGTCGAGCGTCTCCCAGGAGTGGGCGGGGCTGCGGCCCTCGATGTACACGCGCTCGGGCCACTTCTCGAAGATCCCCTTGGTCCCCTGGACGATGTGGAGCCGGCTGTAGGGTCGCGGAACATTGGTGTCGTGGACGAGGTAGATGGTCTTGCCGTTGACGGTCTTGATGAGAGTCGTGTTGACATCACCGAGCACATAGCGTTCATGACGGCGCGGATCCTGCGGTTCCAGATGGTCGCGCTGCCAGTTCTGCAGCCCGCGCGACGGAGAGCTCATCGAGACAAGGTAGTCGAAGCGGTCGCCGCGGTTGATGTCCATGTTCTGAGCGACGGGTCCGAGTCCATGGGTCGGGTAGAGATTGCCGTTGCGAAGGGACGAATGGGCGCGCCGCCACGCACCCTCGCCTTGCTCGTCGAACTTCACCTCGCGAAGGTCGTGGAGATAGCCCCCTTCGCCGTGCAATATTTCACCGAGCAGGCCCTTGCGTACCATGTTGAGGCACATCATTTCGGCGCGGTCGTAGCAGCAGTTCTCCATCATCACACAGTGTCTTCGCGCTCGTTCGGCGGTCTCCACGAGCTCCCAGCACTCATCCGTGGTGACGGCGGCCGGCACCTCGGTGGCGGCATGTTTGCCGTTGATCATCGCGTTGACGCACACCGGCACGTGCCAACGCCACGGAGTCGCCGTGTAGACAAGATCAAGATCCTCCTCGGCGCAGAGGCGCTCGAAGTCCCGTTCGCCTCGGGTGTAGAGGGTGGGTGGAGCCTGACCGGCCGCTTTGACGATCGCCTGGGCTCTCTCGGCTCGCTCCGAACGGATATCGCAGATCGCCCTGATCTCGACACCCTCGAGCTGGACGAGGGTCCGAACGTGATGAGTCCCCATCCCGCCGACCCCGACGAACCCGATGCGGACCGGGTCGATGGGAGGAACCCGAAATAGCTGACCGGGCGCCGACAGAAGCGCTCCTTTTTCGGTGCCCGCAGAGCTCGGGCCGAACGCGACTCCGAGGCCCGTCAACGCGCCGAGCCGGATGAACTCTCGCCGGCTCTGTCCGTCGGTCATCCACACCCGAGTCTTTGGTTTCGCCATGGTGCCCATCCTTTCGAGTGCGCTTCGCACGCTGAACTTTCACGAAGATATGATAGTGGCACCGATACGGAATCTCGCGCGAGCGGCCGAAGCGGCATGGCCTCTGCGCGCTCGCTGCGATCGGGTCGAGCGCTACGTGGGCTGGGAGGGCGCTCATTCGCGGGCTCGAGCTGGTCACGCCGTAGACTTGAGAGCGGCCGGGTCAATTGCCTCGAACCAGTTTTCCTCGACGATGTAGGGCGGGTGGGGATGGGCCAGCGGCAAGTAGATGCAGACGGGTTGGTCAGGCGGTGCGTTCTTGATGAATTCGTCGACCTGGTCCATGTAAACATCCCGATACTTC